>CAMPJN010000331.1 GCA_946886875.1 uncultured Pseudomonas sp. | reverse complement strand
CCGATCTGGATCGCATCCACGGCGGTGTCCACGGCCGAGTGCGCGGTGACTATCACCACGCGCATCCAGGGCGCCTGGCTGCGCATCTGCGCCAGCACATCGAGGCCGTTGTCCTCGCCCAGGCGCAGGTCGAGAAAGCACAGATCGAATACCTGGCGCTGCATCAGCGCCTCGGCCTGGCGCGCATTGGTCGCCGTGTTGACCTGGTACCCCTCGTCCTCCAGACAGTAGCGGAAGGTACGCAGAATCGCGCCTTCATCGTCGACCAGCAGAATGCGAGCGCTCTTCATGGCTCGTGCTTCCATATTCGGGACTCCATTGATTGGGGGCATGGAGTTAGTCCCGTATTGCTCGTGCAAGTTGCATGATTATTCGGCTGGAATCATGCAGTCTGCATGATGGCAGCCCGCGGAAAGTGCATATAACTTATTGTTTTAATTGAATTAAATTATCAGCAGCGGCCTGGCACAAGAGGTGCAATTCAATCTGCGTAGACATCGTTGTAGGCATCGTCAAAGGTCGCCATCGACGGCTCCACGCACTAGCAACCGATTCGGGAAGTGCCATCATGACCAGCAAAACGACCACCCAACTCAATGAACTGATCGAAATCACCCGCGACGGGCAACGTTTCTACCAACACGCCCAGGAAGAAGTGAAGGACGTGCGCCTGAAGGCCATCTTCAGCGAAATGTCACAGGCCAAGACCGATGTCATCCAGGCCTTGGCGGTGAAGGTGGCGGCGAACCAGGAGCTGCCTTCGTCCGGCGGCACCCTGATCGGCAAACTGCGTCAGGTCTATGCCGACACCCGGGCGACCTTGTCGAGCGACGAGGGCGCCACCTACGTCAAGCAGTTGGAGGACACCGAGGACCGTATCCTGCACGCTTTCGAGGATGCCCTGGAAAGCGCCGAGCCGGATGTGCGGGCGCTATTGGCCGTCGAGATGCCCAAGGTACGCAACTGCCACGACCGCATGCGCAGCCTCAAGCAATCCCTGGAGTAAGCGCTCGCTCAACGGCGCGCGACCATAGCGGTCGTGCGGCTTATCAATTCAATCGGCCAGGCGGTTTCTCGGCCGGTAGCGGGCACCCATGGGTATCCGTGCCATGCCCTGATGACCAAAACCGACCCGGCTTTTATGGCCATGCCCAATCCTGCGCGACGCGCTTACTGGGTTCGTGCTTTTAATCCTTCGTTACTGAAGGCGCACAACCCATACTGGCGAAGCAGAGCTGGGACAGCCTTTCTAGCGCGCAGTCTTTGTGCGCTAAACCAGCAAAAGCAAGGAGAAACGCCATGTTAAGTTGGGCCATTACTTTTCTGATCATCGCCATCATCGCTGCGGTACTGGGCTTTGGCGGCATCGCGGGTACGGCTACGGGTATCGCGAAGATTCTGTTCGTGGTGTTCCTGGTGCTGTTTATCGTGTCCTTCATCATGGGTCGCCGTCCGCGTCTCTAGCAATCTAGGATGCTTCGATGAAACCACTAAAGACGCTCGCTGCCGCCCTGTTACTGGGCTGCAGCGTGGCGGCTTCAGCCGCCGATAGCGACACCCAGTTACGCCTCGATGAGATCCTCGAAGAGGGGCAGTACCGCGAGAGCTGGCAGAAAGCGATCGAGGACGAAAGCCGTCTGCCGCAATGGGTAATCAACCTGAGCGGTACCAGCGAACCCATGCAAGCCCTGGAAGACGACGGCGACAACTACCTCGTGGGACATCTGTGCGAACCGCAGAGTTGTTTTATCGAGCGTATCTATGTCGCCTTCAGCTGGGACAAGGACAACGCCTACGCACTTTATGTGCAATTGCCCGCCGGCCTGCCGGCCGATAAGGCGCCAAGCGAGCACGCCACCTTGCGCTGGCTCGGCGAGCCCAACGATGCGCAGAAAAAGCTGCTGCTGGAGCAGCTGAAAAAAGACCCCAACTGGTATTGATGCGCTCACCGTAAGCCGCCCGGCTTTGCTTGCAGCCAGCACCCTGGCAGCCGCGCTATCATCCCTCGCATTGCCTGGGGGGTGAACGATGCTTAACGGCTTATGGCTGAGCTTTTTCGTGGTAGCGGCGGTAGCGGGTTTGTCGCGCTGGCTGTTGGGCGACGATCCGGCGGTATTTGCCGCCATGGTCGAAAGCCTGTTCGCCATGGCCAAACTGTCGGTCGAGGTGATGGTGGTGCTGTTCGGCACCCTGACCCTCTGGCTGGGCTTTCTGCGAATCGCCGAAAAGGCCGGCCTGGTCGATCTGCTCGGTCGCGCCCTGGGGCCGCTGTTCGCCCGCCTGATGCCGGAAGTACCGCGCGGCCATCCGGCCCTGGGCTTTATCACCCTCAATTTCGCCGCCAATGGCCTGGGCCTGGACAATGCCGCCACGCCTATCGGCCTCAAGGCCATGCGCGCCCTGCAGGAACTCAACCCCAGCGCCACTATCGCCAGCAATGCGCAGATCCTGTTCCTGGTGCTCAACACTTCCTCGCTGACCCTGCTGCCGGTGTCGATCTTTATGTACCGGGTGCAACAGGGCGCCGAAGACCCGACCCTGGTGTTCCTGCCGATCCTCCTGGCGACCAGCGCTTCGACCCTGGCCGGCCTGCTGGCGGTGGCCTTTATGCAGCGCCTGCGTCTGTGGGACCCGGTGGTGCTGGCCTATCTGATACCCACCGCCTTGTTGCTGGGCGGCTTTATGGCGCTGCTTGCCGGGCTCTCGGCGACGGCGCTGGCGGCGTTGTCGTCGTTGCTCGGTAACCTCACCCTGTTCGGCTTGATTTTGCTATTCCTGCTGGTCGGCGCGCTGCGCCGGGTGCCGGTGTACGAAAGCTTTATCGAAGGCGCCAAGGAGGGCTTCGATGTCGCCAAAAGCCTGCTGCCTTATCTGGTCGCCATGCTCTGCGCGATCGGCGTACTGCGCGCTTCCGGCGCCCTGGATTTCGGTCTCGACGGCGTGCGCGCGCTGGTGCAGTGGCTAGGCTGGGACACGCGCTTTATCGACGCCCTGCCCACCGCGCTGATGAAGCCGTTCTCCGGCAGCGCGGCGCGGGCCATGCTGATCGAGACCATGCAAAGCTTCGGCGTCGACAGCTTCCCCGCATTGCTCGCGGCCACGGTGCAAGGCAGCACCGAAACCACCTTCTACGTACTGGCGGTGTACTTCGGCGCGGTGGGCATTCAGCGCGCGAGGCATGCCGTGGGCTGCGCCCTGTTAGCCGACCTGGCCGGGATACTCGCGTCTATCGCGGTGTGTTACTGGTTTTTCGGTTAGAACTGTAGCCCGGATGCAATCCAGGGACGGGTTGCATGGCCAACATCGCTCCCCGGGATTTCATCCCGGGCTATGTAATACGAGCCTCCGTAGGCTGGCGCTGAGCTTGCGAAGCCCAACGTGGGGCACGAATAACGCCTCCGATTGCGTGGCGGCTACTCAATCACCTGGAAGCGCAGCACGCCGATCATCTGTCCGGCCTCGGTCAGCACCTGGATCTGCCAGCGCCCGATGGCCTGTTCCGGGAAGTTCTGTTTATGGGTCCAGGCCCGGTAGCCTTTCTCCCGACCGCCGTGAATATCCAGGGCGATGCGTTCGAACTCGGCGCCGTCATGACGCCAGACGTGATAGATGCGCTCGTTCAGGCCGCGCGGCGCATTGATCGCGGTATAGGCGTACAGGCCCTGGCTGCGCAGCTGCGCGAGGCTGAGCTGCTTGATGCTGGCGCCGGGCGCGCGGTTCTCGTCATCGAACTCGGTGGTCACCGCCACTTCGGTCAGCCACAGGGTCGCCGGCGGCACCCACACCCGCGCCAGCCAACCGCCGATGCCGAGCGCCACGGTCAAGCCGACCAGGAGCAAACCACGCCACCAGCGCTGCACGGTGATGGTACCGACCAAACTGGGAAACGACAGCAACACCGCCGCCGCCAGGGCCAGTTGATAGCTCTGCGGGGTGGTCAGCTTGAAGATGATCGGCAACGCCGTAAGCAGCACCGCGAACAGCGCCAGGGTGTGATAGGCGAGAAACAGCCAACGCCGTGGTGCCAACCATTTGTAGTACAGCGGGTCGATGATCGAGACCAGCGCCGCGGCCGCCAGTAGGCCACTGAACATGGCCTGGCCGCTGTTCCAGGTGGTGGTGATGAAGAAGAACGGCAGGACGAAGAACAGACTTTCCTGGTGGATCATCTGCGTCGCGTAACGCAACAAGGGCGGCGGCACTTGCAGGCCGAACCAGCGCTCGATCTGCTCGCGCAGGATGTTTTCCAGAATCAGCCACAACCAGCTGACCAGCATCACCAGGCCCAGCACCTGCGCCAGTTCGGCCTGGCGATCGACCAGCAGAAAGCTGCCCAGACCCGAGGCGAAACCGAAAATCGCCACCGTCCCCGGATAGGCTTGAATCAAGGCGACGACGCGCAACACGACGGTTTTGCTCGAACTCAGAAAAGACACGGGACGACTCTTGCGCGGGCAGTGGTAATGGGGGGGCCAAGAATACTCCATCTGCTCGGTGCCGCTGCGCGCGATTAGAACACCGACCAGCCGATGCGCTGGCTGAGAAGCTCCAGCGCTTTCATGCCGACCAGGGAATTGCCCGCTAGGTTCAGCTCCGGCGACCACACGCACACGCTGAACTGCCCCGGCACCACCGCGACTATGCCGCCGCC
>CAMPJN010000330.1 GCA_946886875.1 uncultured Pseudomonas sp. | reverse complement strand
CCAGCAGCCAAGTCACCCAGGTGTGCGGCGGTACGCAGGCTGACCCAACTCGGTGCGCTGCCGCCCTGGCCGTCCAGCAGGCTGAGCCGCACGTTACGCAGTACATCCAGACCCGCGTTGCTGAGCGTGACCTGCTCCACCTGCTCACTGTCGCGGGACAGGCCGGTTTTCACCTGGGTCGGACTGACCCTGGCCATCGGCTGTGCGGCCACCAGGTTGTACTGAATCCGCGTCTGCCCAATGGGGCGGGCCAGGCCGTCGGCGACGATGCGGTAGTCCAACAGGCCGCTGGCCGCCGCGCTGTTGTCGCCGCTGATACGCAGGATCAGGTTGCCTTTCTGCTTGGCCGCCAGCTTGAGCGCGCCGCTGTGCTGCACCTTGAGGCCCGTCGGCAGGCCGGCGGTGCCGCTCGGCTGCACATACTCCAGACGCACGTTGTTCAACGGCGTGTCGTACCCGGCTTCCACCACCACGGTCACCGTCTGCTCGTAGTTGCGCGGGAAGCTGGTATTCACCGAAGCCGGCGAGAACGCCGCGCCCTGTACCACGAAGTGCCCGTGCTGCGGACGCAGCTGGATGCTCGGGTGGATCAGCGACAGCTGATGCTCCCCAGCGTCGCTGCTCACGGTCTTGTGCTGGTATTCGAAGGCGCCCTGGGCATCGGTATTGAGGGTCACGACCCGCTCAAAACCGCGCACATTGAGGATCAGCTTGAGTTCGACCCCGGCCAACGGCTGGCCCGTGTCGCGACTCAGTGCCCGCCCGCGGATGGTGACGCTGTCGCCCGCCTGCACTTGCTGCGGACTGACCTCGCTGATTTCACCGTAGTACGGCGTTTCCACCAGGGTCAGTTCGCGGCTGCTGCGCAGCCCGCCGATCTTTAGTTCGCCCGGCAAGGCGGTCTGGTAGTGCAGAAAGTCGGCTTCCAGGCGCAGGCGCACCCGATCCGGTGCGGCCTGCGGCACCGAAATGCTGAAGGGCCCGGTTTCCAGCACGTCATAGGCGCCGACGCGGGCCACGGTGCGGCCATCGCGCACGGTG
Organism: uncultured Pseudomonas sp.; assembly: GCA_946886875.1. The sequence goes on along the minus strand of CAMPJN010000330.1, from coordinate 3,614 downwards.
ACCAGGCCGTTGCCCACGGCGGCTTTCACTGCCTGGGTGGCCAGTACGTTGCCTTGCAGGTCTTCGAGGATCAGGCGCATTTCGCTGGAGGCCTGGCTGCCGTTGCTGCGCGCGGTGACCAGTTCGGTCGCCACGGCGCTGGGGTTTTCCAGGCGCAGGCGCACGCTGCCACTGCCGCCGCGGGTGAACGCGTCGGCCAGCACTTGCACCAACAGGGTATTTTCACCGGCGTTGATGGTTTCACTGCGCTGGATGCTTACCGCTTCGCCGACTTGCGGGGCGTAGAGGATGTCCACGCTCAGCGGCACTACACCGGGCAAGTCCTGATAACCGGCGATCACCACCGGCACTTCGGCGATGGCCCCGGCAGCGACGTTGAAATAGTCGGACAGGTGTTGCTTGGTCTGCCCGCCACTGCTCACATCGACCCGCAGGCGCAGGCGCTTGAGTTCCGTACTGCCGCTGTTGGCCACACGGTAGTAGAGCTGATTGAACACCCCGCGCTCGAAGGTCTGCTCGGCGCGCAGCTCGGCTTTGAGGGCCGGCAGCAACAGCGCATGGGGCAGGCTTTCGACACCCTGAGCGTCTACTGCAGTGACGCTGTACAGGCGCTCGCCGGCCAGCGGCAGGCTGACGCTCTGATCGCTGTAGGTCTTGCTCGCGAGCAAGTCGCCATTGAGCTTCTGCGCGCTTTCGCCCGCGCCGACATAGAGGTTGTAGCCAACCACGTCCTTGCCGCTGTGGTCCCACTGCAGCACCGGTGCCTGGCCTTCTTGCAGACGGATCGACAGGTCGCGCACTGGCAGCAACCCGGCATTGAGGTAGACGCTGGCGGAGGCGGCCGATTCGTTACCGGCGGCATCCACCGCGGTCACGGCGTAGGCGTGCTCGCTGTCCGAAGGCCGGCTGTCCAGGGCGATCAGTTCGGGGATTTTGCTTTGCAGCGGGGTCAGCCCAGTAATATCGATGGCTTGCCCCTGACCGGCATTGGCGCGGTAGAGGTTGTAGCTCACCGCTTGGCCTTCGGCCGGGGCCAGCCAGCGCAGGACGATGCCGGCGCCGTTGAGCTCGACACTGAGGTCGCGCGGGGCGCCCGGCGCCTGGCTGAGCACCTGTACCTTGACCGGTTCGCTGGGCAGGCTCAGGGCTTCTTTGCCGTCGTGCTCGCGGATGCTCGCCACCTGGTAGTAGTAAACCCCATCGGCCAGGCCCGCCACCGGCAGGTTGTCCTCGAAGGCCAATTCGCGCACCCGGCCCACGGCGGTGAACGCGCTGTCGGCTTCAGCGCGGCGGTAGAGCTGGTAGACGCTGGCTTCCTTGACGGTGTTCCAGGTCAAGGCCACCCGCCCACCGGCCAAGGCTTTGCCGCTCAGGCCCTGGGGGATATCCAGCGGTGGTAAATCACCCTGGTACACCTGGAACTCGCGGCGGCCGAGGATACGCTGGCTGACGTTGCCCAGGTCGTCGCTGGCCTGGTAATCGAAGCCGAGCAACTGCACGGCCTGCTCGCCGGCAGCGGCCGGCAGCTGGAAGCGGCCGCTGTACACCGGTGCGCCCGCTTGCGACTGGGCATCCAGGCTCAGTTCAAGCGGGCCGCCCTGCCCGGCCAGGGCCTGGCCATCAAGCAGCGGGCTCAGCTGCGGCAGCGCCGCCGGGTCTTCGCTCAGGCGCAGCACCACTTGCACCTCGCGGCCCTGGTTGTCGACCACCAGGTTCTCCACCGGGCTTTCCGGCAGCAGCGACAGTTGTTGCAGGTCCGGGCCTTGGGTGTCGACGCGCAGGGTTTTGCCGGCCAGCACTTCGCTGCCTTCGTTGCCAACCGGGTCATAGGCCGAGACCCGGGCATACAGCAGCCCGGACGGTACGGCGCCGCTCAAGTCGAAGCTGCCCTGGTAATACAACGGATCATTCGCCGCCTGGCTCATGCGCACGGGGATGGACACCCCTTGCGGCACGTCGAGGCTGAAGAACGGGGCGTTGCGCAGCGGCTCGCTCATGCGCAGGCGCACATCCACCCGCCCCGGAGCAAAACGCCCGTCAGCCGAGATCTGGCCTTGGCTGTTGTAAACAGCCTCTTCCACCTGGGGCGCGGTGCGGTCGGCGCGGGCCGACTGCTGCGCCGACAAGGCGCTTTGCGAACCCAGGGCGTTGAAGCTGCTGACCCGGTAGTAGTAGGTGCCGTCGCTGCTGGTTTGATGCGCGTAGCTCAGGCTGGTCAGCGCTTTGCTGTTGAGCTTGCTCACCCCGGCATCGGTGATTGCCGCGAACGGCTGATTGGCGACATAGAGGTTATAACCGGCCACGCCGCTGACCGTGGCCCAATTCAGTTGCACCACGCCTTGGGTTTTGGCCGTGGCCTGCAGGTTGCCCGGGGCATTGGGCAAGGTACTGTCCAAAGTGACGTTGAGCGGGACACTCTGCGCGCCGAACTGCTCACGGCTGCCGTAGCGCAGACGCGCGCTCAGTTGGTTGTCGCCCTCCGCCAGGGTCAAGGGTAGCGGCGCCTGGCCACTGCCATTGAGGGTGACCAGCTCGCTCAGCTCGCTGCCGTTGTGGGTGATCTGCGCCAGGCTATTGGCTTGGCCTTGGATGATCAGCACCTGCTGCGGGTTGTTGGTTTGGCTGGCCTTGCTCTGCAGGCTCAGGCTCGGCTGCGCCGGGGGAGCCAGCGCTACTTCCAGCGCGACCGCACTCTGCGAGGCATTTTCCAGGGTGTCCTGCAGCTGGATGCCCAGTTCGTAGTCGCCATCGGCCACCTGGCTGAGGTTCCAGGCGTAGCGGTAGTAGCTGCCGGCTTTGCTCGCCTGGCCCAGCAGTTGGCCATTGAGGCTCAGCTCGATACGGCCGATGCCGGATTCGTCCGTGGCCTGAATACGCCATTCGCCCAGTTGGCTCAGTTCGCCGCCGCCGCGCAGATCCTGCGCGCCCTGGGCGCTGTGCCAGGTCAAGCCGGTCAGCTCGGGGCCAACCGAGTCGGCGGCCGGGGTGATGCTCACCGACTGCACCACCGGGTTCTCGCCACCGGAGGCATTCACCACGGTCACGGCGGCGTGGTAGGTCTTGTTGTTCAACAAGCCGCTGACCGCGGCCGACAGTTGCCCGCTGGTGGTGATGGCTTTGGGCGTCTTGCCTTGTACCGAGGTGAAAGGTTCGTCGGCCACATAGAGCCGGTAGCCACTGACCCACTCGGCCGGCGTCACCGCCGCCCAGTTGGCATCGAAGCGGTTGGACAAGGGCGCCAGTTGCAGGTTTTGCGGGTTGTTCAACCAGGTGATGCCGGGGTTGAGCCGACCAGCACTTTCGTTACCGTCGTTGTCCACGGCCACCAGGCGCAGCGGGTTGGCGCTGGCCGGAGCCAGACCGCTCAGGCTGTAGTGCAAGCCATCGCTCAACGCCGCCAATGGCAGGTCGATGCGCTGGGCATTGCCCGCGCCGACATAGAGGGCGTAACCGGCCAGGTCGCCGGCTGTGTTAGGGCTCGCCTGCCAAGTCAGGTTCAGTTGATCGGCTGTGGGTTTCACCGCCAAGGCCGTCAACTCGGCTGGCGCCTGCACGTCCTGCGGGGTGGCGGCCAGGGGCGTTACATCGCCCAGCAACAAGCCCTGCTGATCCAC
>CAMPJN010000329.1 GCA_946886875.1 uncultured Pseudomonas sp. | reverse complement strand
TCCCCATGGGCAAGGTGGTGTGTATCGGCCGCAACTATGCCGAGCACGCCAAGGAGCTGAACAATCCGGTGCCGAGCGAGCCGCTGCTGTTTATCAAGGCGGGTAGCTGCGTGGTGCCATTGGACGAGGGTTTCGTCATCCCCGACGACCGCGGCGATGTCCACTACGAGGCGGAAATCGCCGTGTTGATCGGCAAACCGCTGTCGCGCACGCCGAATGCCGAAGAAGTGATGGACGCGATTTCCGGTTTCGCCCCGGCCCTCGACCTGACCCTGCGCGACCTGCAGGCCGCGCTCAAGGCCAAGGGTTACCCGTGGGAAACCGCTAAATCCTTCGATGGTGCTTGCGTGCTGGCGCCTTTCGTTGCCAGCGATGCGGTCGAGGACCTGGCCGATATCGGCATTCGCCTGAGTATCAATGGCGAAGTGCGTCAGGACGGCAACAGCAGTGCCATGCTCAACCCGATTCTGCCGATGATTCAGCACATCTGCGGGCATTTCAGCCTGCAACCGGGCGATGTCATCCTCACCGGCACACCGGCCGGCGTCGGCCCGCTACGCAAGGGCGACGCCCTGCAGCTGGAACTGGTTGGCCTGTCGCGATTCGACAGCCGCGTGCTTTGATCCCGAGATGCCTGGAGGCATCTCTATCGGTAACAGAACTTTAAGCTACGGTCGCTAGTCTGACCGCCGTCGCTGTTTTGAGTCGCTTCCGATGGCTGTTCGATCTCGCACGTTCCGCTGGTTGTCGTCCACGTTGGTTGGTGCGGGCCTGTTCGCCCTGCTTAGCCACTACCTGCACTGGGACGACCGCGCCTATTTCTGGTTCAAGGAGCGCGGGCAAAGCCTTAGCGCGCAACAGGCGAGCATCTGGTTGCCCGGCTATCGGGTGATAGTGCAAGGCAAGACATTGCCGGGGCTGGGGCGCGGAGAAACCTCGGGGCTGACCTACAACCCCTACAGCAATACGCTGTTCACCGTGACGGGAAGAGACTCGCAGTTGGTCGAGTTGTCCCTCGACGGCGAGATACTGCGACGTATCCAATTGCTGGGGTTCAGCAACCCGGAAGGAGTCGAGGTGGTGGCCGGCGGGCGCCTGGCGATCATCGACGAGCGGCGCGGCAAACTCACGCTGTTCAGTCTCGATGAACGCACCCTCAGCATCGATGCTCGGCACTACCAACCGATCGACTTGGGCTTTGCCGATGCCGGTAACAAAGGCTTCGAGGGCATCGCCTGGGATGCCGGCCAGCAACGCTTGCTGTTGGGTAAGGAACGCGGCCCCATTGGGCTGTTCAGCCTGCCGTTCCCCGGTGAAGATGGCGCAACCGGCGTCTTGCAGCCGATGCCTAGCGGGCACCTGTTCGTCCGCGACATTTCTTCCCTGAGTTTCGATGCGCGTACCGGCCACTCCCTGGTGCTTTCCGATGAGTCGCGGCTGTTGCTGGAGGTCGACGCCAATGGCGAGCCGGTCAGCTTTATCAGCCTGGTCGGCGGCTTGAATGGGCTGACCCGCAGCATCAAGCAGGCCGAAGGGGTGACCATGGATGCGGCCGGCGATATCTATATCGTCAGCGAGCCCAACCTGTTCTATCGCCTGAGCAAGGGCCAGCCAGTCGCTGAGCCGGATGCCGGTTGATCGAATTGGATTAAGCCTGGCTTCAGCTTCGCCGCCTACTCTGGCGCCCGATTCTACGGATTAGGGGTTTACGGCATGCAGCGTTTCGCTCCGGTTTTATCGTTCGACCCACTGTTTTCCAGGGGTTAGCCGCTATGCGTGGTTTTTTCACTCTGAAACGGGTGCTGTCCAGTAGCGCGCTGATCGGCCTGTTGCTGCTGGCGTTGGTGGCGCAGGAACTGCGTCTGTTTGAGCGCGCTTGGTTCAACCTCCAGCAATGGCGACATGCCGCCGAGTGGCAGGAGGAGTCGATCTGGTTGTCGGATTATCAGGTCGAGATCGAGGCGCAGGCGATTGTCGGGCTGGACGATGATATTTCGGCGCTTACCTACGACCCGCACCGGCACAGCCTGTTCACCGTCAGCAACAAAAATCCGCAACTGATCGAGCTGTCCCTCGATGGTCGGGTGCTGCGCCGGATCGATCTATTGGGCTTCGGCGATGCCGAGGCGGTCGAATACATCAGCCCGGGACGTTATGTGATCAGCGATGAACGCCGCCAGCGTCTGATCAAGGTGCGTGTGGACGACGATACCAGGGTGATCGATGGGCGCGACCTGCCGCAGCTGTCCCTGGGCCTGGGTTTGAACGGCAACAAAGGTTTTGAAGGTCTGGCCTATGACCCCAAGGGGCAGCGCCTGTTCGTCGCCAAGGAGCGCGACCCGCTGCGCATTTATGAGATCCACGGCTTCCCGCAGCGCGATCCGGAGCAGCCGTTCGCCGTGCATGTGCTCGATGACGAGAAGCGCGATGCCGGTTTGTTCGTGCGCGATCTATCCAGCCTGCAATACGACCAGGGCACCGGGCATTTGCTGGCGTTGTCCGACGAATCGCGGTTGGTGCTGGAGCTGAATGTCGATGGCCGGCCGATCAGCAGCCTGTCGTTGCTCGGTGGTCAGCAAGGGCTGAAGAAGTCGGTGCCGCAGGCGGAAGGTGTGGCCATGGACAACGACGGCGGCCTGTACCTGATCAGCGAGCCCAATCTGTTCTATGTGTTCAAGAAAAAGGCCGGGGCATAACCCCGGCCCTCGGCTTATCAGCGGGTCAGGCGCTTGACCCCGTCGGCAGTGCCGAGCAGCAGCAGATCCGCCGGGCGCGCGGCGAACAGGCCATTGGTGACCACGCCGACGATATTGTTGATCTGCGCTTCCAGCTCGCGCGGATTGACGATCGACAGGTTGTGCACGTCAAGGATCTGGTTGCCGTTATCGGTGACCACCCCTTCGCGGTATACCGGGTCGCCGCCCAGTTTCACCAGCTCGCGGGCGACATGGCTGCGCGCCATGGGAATCACTTCAACCGGCAGCGGGAAGGCGCCGAGCACCGGCACCAATTTGCTGGCGTCGGCGATGCAGATAAAGGTCTGCGCCACCGCGGCAACGATTTTCTCGCGGGTCAGCGCGGCGCCGCCGCCCTTGATCAGGTTGAGGTGCTCGTCGCTTTCGTCGGCGCCGTCGATATAGAACTCCAGGTCGCTGACGGTATTCAGCTCGTACACTGGAATGCCATGGCCCTTGAGCCGCGCGGCTGTGGCTTCGGAGCTGGCCACGGCGCCGTCGAAATCCATCTTGTGCTTGGCCAGGGCATCGATAAAGCAATTGGCGGTGGAGCCGGTACCGATGCCGATCACGCTCTTGGCGTCGAGCTTGGGGAGGATGGTGTCGACGGCAGCCTGGGCGACTGCTTGCTTGAGTTGATCCTGGTTCATCGCGGGGTCTGCGCCTGGGGGAGAGTGGAGTCGGAAGGCGCGAATTATAGCGCGCAAGCACGGTAAAACCTTGCCGGGTATCAGTGGGGCGGTGCAGGCGGCAGGTAGTCCGGATGCAATCCGGGAAACCGCGATAACACCGCGAATTTCATCCGGGCTGCGAAGCTGCGGGGCACGCCTGCATTGCCGGTGGTTTCCCAGCCGAGCCCTGGGGTAGACTCGCTGACTCCCCGAAAAGTTGCCTGCGATGCCCGCCATGCTCGAACAGTACGTCAAGAAGATCCTCACCTCGCGCGTTTACGACGTCGCGGTGGAAACGCCGCTGCAAAGCGCCCAGCAACTTTCCGAGCGCCTCGGCAACCAGATTTTGCTCAAGCGCGAAGACCTGCAGCCGGTGTACTCGTTCAAGATTCGTGGCGCTTACAACAAGCTGGCCCAGCTTTCCGCAGAGGAGCAGGCGCGCGGCGTGGTCACCGCCTCGGCCGGTAACCATGCCCAGGGCTTGGCCCTGGCGGCCAAGGTGCTGGGGGTTAGCGCGACTATCGTGATGCCCAAGACCACTCCCGAGATCAAGGTGCATGGCGTGCGCTCGCGCGGCGGCAAAGTGGTGCTACACGGCGACAGCTTCCCCGAGGCACTGGCCTATTCGCTGAAACTGGTCGACGAGAAGGGCTACATCTATATCCACCCCTATGATGACCCGCACACCATTGCAGGGCAGGGCACGGTGGCGATGGAAATCCTCCGTCAGCACCCCGGTCAGCTGGATGCGATTTTCGTCCCGGTGGGCGGTGGCGGCCTGATCGCCGGCATCGCCGCTTACGTCAAATACCTGCGCCCGGAGATCAAGATCATCGGCGTCGAGCCGGACGACTCCAATTGCCTGCAAGCCGCGATGGCGGCTGGCGAGCGCGTGGTGCTGCCCAGTGTCGGGCTGTTCGCCGATGGCGTGGCGGTGGCGCAGATCGGCCAGCACACCTTCGATATCTGCAAGGATTATGTCGACGAGGTGATCACCGTCAGCACCGACGAGATATGCGCGGCGATCAAGGACATCTACGACGACACCCGCTCGATCACCGAGCCGGCCGGTGCCCTCAGCGTCGCCGGGATCAAGAAATACGTGGAGCGCGAGCGCTGCAGCGGCCAGGTGCTGGTGGGCATCGACTCCGGCGCCAATGTCAATTTCGACCGCCTGCGCCACGTCGCCGAGCGCGCCGAACTGGGCGAGAAGCGCGAGGCGATCATCGCCGTGACCATCCCCGAGCCT
>CAMPJN010000328.1 GCA_946886875.1 uncultured Pseudomonas sp. | reverse complement strand
AACTGCGCACCGCCCACAGCGCTTCCTGGCTGAGGTAGTCGGCCATCTTCGGCATATACACCCGACCATCGCGTACCGCGCCGTTGATTACCCGCTCTTTGAACCACTCGTCGCCCAGGGCGCCGACTTCGAGCAAACGCAGGTCCGGAGCGATGCCGCCGGATTTGGCTTCCAGGCCATGGCAGGCGGCGCAGTTTTGGTTATAGGCCGAGGAACCGATCTCGATCGCCCGGGGGTTGTCGCGGTAGGGGTTTTCCTCCAGCCACTCTTCGCCCAAAGGCTCCAGGCCCTTGGTATTGACGGCTTGCGGCACTACATCGCCATGGGCCCAAAGGGTGCTCGAACAAACCAACAGCAGCATGGCGAAACCGGTTTTTTGTGTGGTTTTCATATTTCAGACCTCATCGAATGCAAGCAAGGCGGACTTTATGGAGCTTGGTTTAGCTCATCTTAAGAAGCGCCTCGCACATACCGAATGCTGCTTTGGTGGCTCGCGTCTCGTCCCTTGGTAGTAGAGCTTGTGGTACTGCCTGCATAAGGCTCACGCCGCAAGCAGACGACTGTCGGCGACCCGGCCATATCGCGCTGTGCGGCTTACTTGACCACGAAGTAGCCGAGCATGCCCTTGCCTTCCAGGCCCTTGGCGTAGAAGCGGTACTTACCCGGTTTGATCGGCACGAAGAAGATTTCCGCCTCGCCGGCGTCCTCGAATTCCAGTTCGGTAAGGGTGATCGCCTTGATCTCGACGCCGCCGGCTTCGACCTTGCGCAGGAAGATCGAGGTGGCGAATTCCGGCGCCTGGAAGGCGTATTCCTTCTGCCCGCTGGCGATGATTTTCAGCTGATAGGCCTGGCCGGTTTCCAACTGGTACTCCAGCTGCGACATGCTGTAGTCGCTTTGCTCGTTGCCCAGCACTAGGTCCGGCAGCGCGGTGCCGCGACGGGTCAGGTCGCCGGCGGCGTAGATATTGTCGAAGCCGATCAGGCTGGCGATCAGCAGAATAGGGAGCAGGAGTTTTTTCAGGATGGACATGGCAATCACCGGTTTTCTTGTTATGGGTGTGTGCGCCCATGCTAAAACCCGGTAATTGCTGCGGATTTACTACCTTGGTACGGCCCGCCCGGTACTTTGGGCATATTTCCCCCAGGCGCCGCTGTTCCTATGCTGGCAACACCTACCCAGGAGTTGCCCATGCGCCAGATCAGCCGCTGTCTCTTGCTCTGTGTCGCCGCCCTCGGCTACGCCAACCTGGGCCTGGCCAATAGCGCACCGGCCGAACTGCAGGTGCGCATCGGCTACCTGGCCTATGTCCCGGACACCGGGCCGTTGCTGTCCAACGTCATCCCCGAACCCATCGATGCCGGCCTGCGCGGTGCCGAGCTGGCGATAGTCGACAGCAACAGCACCGGACGCTTTCTCAAGCACAGCTACAGCCTGGATATCGCCGAACACGACGACAGCCAAAGCCTGCTCGCCGCCGCCATCGCGCTGCACGGCCAGGGCCTGCGTTTGTTCGTGGTCAACGCCCCGGCGGCGACTCTGCGCCAGCTCAGCCAGGCGCTACCGGACAGCCTATTGATCAACGCCGGCAGCGCCGATGACGTCCTGCGCCAAAGTCAGTGCCTGACCAATGTGCTGCACACCCTGCCGAGCCGGGCGATGCTCGCCGACGCCCTGGCGCAATTCCTCACCGTGCGCAAATGGACCCGTTGGCTGCTGATCAGCGGGCCGACCGCTGACGATCAGGCCTACGCCGCGGCGCTCAAGCGCGCGGCCAAGCGCTTCGGTCACCAGATAGTCGCGGAGAAAGCCTGGAGTTTCGACAACGACCAGCGCCGTAGCGCTCAGGCGGAGATGCCCTTGTTCACCCAGACCGCCGAGTACGACGTGGTACTGGTGGCCGACGAGCGCGGCGACTTCGGCGAATACCTGCCCTACCAGATCTGGTACCCGCGCCCGGTCGCCGGCACCCAGGGCCTGACCCCGACCGGCTGGCACAAAACCGTCGAGACCTATGGCGCCGCGCAGCTGCAGAAGCGGTTCGAGGCCCATGCCAAGCGCTGGATGAACGACCGCGACTTCGCCGCCTGGATCGCCGTGCGCAGCATCGCCAGCGCGGTGAGCAAATTGCGCCAAAACGACGCCGCGGCAATCCGACAGTTGGCCCTGAGCGGGCAATTGCCGCTGGACGGTTTCAAGGGGCGCAAACTGAGTTTCCGTAGCTGGAACGGCCAACTGCGCCAACCCATTCCTCTGGTCCATCCCCGCGCCCTGGTCAGCAATTCGCCACAGGAAGGTTTTCTTCATCCCAGCAGCGAGCTGGACAGCCTTGGCTACGACCAGCCGGAGGTCAGCTGTGATCTGGCCGGCAGCCGTATTTGATGGTGCGCACGGTGCCCCCTACGCCGCCCGCATCGCTCCCAATAACACTGCCCCAATAAGAAGAGGATCGATCCATGCGTCTTAGCCATCTTGCCTGCGCCATCGCCATCGCCATCGGTCTCGCCAGCCACCCGGCCCTCGCCGCCACGGCCTACGTGTCCAACGAGAAGGACGACAGCATCAGCGTGATCGATCTGGATACCCTGGAAGTCAGCGCCACCCTGGAAGTCGGCATGCGTCCGCGCGGCCTGCTGCTGTCGAGCGACAACAAGCTGCTGTACATCTGCGCCAGTGACTCGGACCGGGTGCAGGTGATGGACCTGGCCACGCGCAAGATCATCAAGGAGCTGCCTTCCGGCGCCGACCCTGAACAGTTCGCCCTGCACCGCAACGATCGCTGGCTGTATATCTCCAACGAGGACGATGCGTTGGTCACCGTGGTCGACAGCCACAGCGACGAGGTGCTGGCGCAGATCGATGTCGGCGTCGAGCCCGAAGGCATGGCGGTCAGCCCGGACGGCAAGTGGGCGGTGAACACCAGCGAAACCACCAATATGCTGCACTGGATCGACACCAGCAGTCATACCCTGGTCGACAACACCCTGGTCGACCAGCGGCCGCGGCATGTCGAGTTCGACGTCGACGGCAAACGCCTGTGGGCCTCGGCGGAAATCGGCGGCACGGTCAGCGTGATCGACGTTGCCAGCCGGCAGATCGAGAAGGTGCTGAGCTTTCAGATCAAGGGCGTACACCCGGACAAGGTGCAGCCGGTCGGGGTCAAACTCAGCGCCGACGGCAAGTACGCCTTCGTCGCCCTAGGTCCGGCCAACCATGTGGCGGTGGTCGATGCCAAGACCTACGAGGTGCTCGATTACCTGCTGGTCGGCCGCCGCGTCTGGCATCTGGCCTTCACCCCGGACCAGAAACGCCTGCTGACCACCAACGGCGTCAGCGGCGACGTTTCGGTGATCGATGTCGACAGCCTCGAGGTCAGCAAATCGATCAAGGTCGGCCGCTATCCCTGGGGCGTGGTGGTAACGCCATGAACGCCCTCGAAGTCAGCGACGTCGCCTTCGCCTATGGCCCGCGCCAGGCGCTGCAAGGCGTGGGTTTCAACGTCGCGCCCGGCAGTTTCGCCGCGCTGCTGGGGCCGAACGGCGCCGGCAAATCCACCCTGATCGCCCTGCTCACCCGCCTCTACGATCTACAACAGGGCGATATCCAGGTGATGGGCTGCAGCCTGCGCCAGCAACCGCGCGAGGCGCTGCGCCAACTCGGCGTGGTGTTCCAGCAGAGCACCCTGGACCTGGACCTGAGCGTCGAGCAGAACCTGCGCTATCACGCAGCCCTGCACGGCCTGGCGCCGCGCGCGGCACAAGTGCGGATCGACGAGGAGCTGGCGCGCCAGCAGTTGCTCGAGCGCCGTCACGACAAAGTTCGCGCGCTCAATGGCGGCCACCGCCGCCGCGTGGAGATCGCCCGCGCCCTGCTGCACCGGCCACGCTTGCTGTTGCTCGACGAAGCCAGCGCCGGCCTCGACCCGGCCAGCCGTCTGGCGCTCAACCAGCATGTGCGCCAGCTGTGCCGCGACGACGGCCTGGCGGTGCTCTGGACCACCCATCTACTCGATGAAGTGCAAGCCAGCGACCAATTGCTGATCCTCAATCGCGGGCGCCTGGTGGCCCAGGGCATTGCTGGCCAGATCGGCGCCGATGACCTCAGCCTGGAGGCGACCTTCGAGCGCCTGACCAGCAGCGAGGTGACGGCATGAGCGTAGGGTGCGCCGCGCGCACCAATGTCCGCGTCAGCGAATCCCCGGTGCGCATGGCGCACCCTACTTGCACGCGTCAGCCGATGGAGCCCCATCCATGAACGCCTACTGGTACTGCCTGCAAGGCATAGTGCAACGCGAATGGCTGCGCTTCGTGTTGCAACGTTCGCGCTTTTTCAGCGCGCTGGTGCGTCCGCTGTTGTGGTTGCTGGTGTTCGCCGCCGGCTTTCGCGCGGCGCTGGGCATCGCCATCATCGAGCCTTACGACACTTACATTACCTACGAAACCTACATAGTCCCGGGGCTGGCCTGCATGATCCTGTTGTTCAACGGCATGCAGGGTTCGTTGTCGATGGTTTACGACCGCGAGATGGGCAGCATGCGCGTGCTGCTGACCAGCCCGCTGCCGCGCGCCTTTCTGCTGGCCGGCAAGCTGCTGGCGATCGCGTTGATCTCGCTGCTGCAGGTCTATGCCTTTCTCGCCATCGCCTGGTTCTACGGCGT
>CAMPJN010000327.1 GCA_946886875.1 uncultured Pseudomonas sp. | reverse complement strand
GCACGCTGTCGGCCATCAGCTGGCCGGCGGTGAGGTAGCGGTTGGTGTCGACGGTATTGAAGAAGTTGCGTACGTAGTCGTTGGCCGGATTATCGATCAACTCCTGCGGGGTGCCGATCTGCACGAGTTTGCCGCCTTCCATGATGCCGATGCGGTTGCCGATGCGCATGGCCTCTTCGATATCGTGGGAGACGAAGATGATGGTGCGTCTGTGGGTCTTCTGCAGCTCCAGCAGCACGTCCTGCATTTCGCGGCGCTTGAGCGGGTCGAGGGCGGAAAACGCCTCATCCATGATGATCATCGAGGGGTCGACGGCCAGGGCGCGGGCCAGGCCGACGCGCTGCTGCATGCCACCGGACAGCTCGTGCGGGTGTTTGTGGGCGAAGGTGTCGAGGCCGACTTGCTTGAGTACTTCCATGGCGCGCTGTTCACGCTCCTTGCGGCCCTTGCCTGCTACTTCGAGACCGAAAGCGGCGTTATCCAGCACGGTGCGTGAAGGCATCAGGGCGAAGGATTGGAAGACCATGCTCATGTCGCGACGGCGCAAATCGATCAACTGCGCCTTGGGCAGCTTGGCGACGTTCTGGCCGTCAATGAAGACGTCGCCGGCGGTCGGCTCGATCAGGCGATTGATCAGGCGGATTAGCGTGGACTTACCCGACCCGGACAGGCCCATGAGGACGAAAATCTCGCCTTCCTGGACGCTGAACGACACGTCGCTGACGCCGATTACCGCGCCTTTTTCGGCAAGGATCCGGTCCTTGCTCCAACCCTGTTTGAGCAGGTCGATTGCTTCTTGTGGCTGCGCGCCGAAAACCTTGTAGAGGTTTTTGACCACGATTTTTCCAGACTGCATGGGATGATTCCCCTTCAGTAGACATCCAGATCAGTACTGCGGAACCGCGTGCTCGCCAAAAGACGGGCGCTGGGTGATGCCGACTGTTCTTGCCTGTGTGGGTTTGCTTGAGTGCGAGGATTGGACAGTGTTTCGCTACGCTCCAGGCGGGAGCACTGCCGGCACAACCGGGGCGACGCTGCAGTTGCCGGATAGGCAATGGGCGTTACGGGGGTGTGCTGTCGAGTGAACCTTGCTGTGCCGTGTTGCAAACCGCTTTCCAAACCCTCTGGCAGTGTTACGAAACCCATCCATGGAATTCCACATCCCGACTTGGGATGCGCGTACATCCGAATTTTCTTGTTGGGCTGGCGCCCGATTGTGGGAGCCAGCGCTATTTTTTCTTCGGTCCAGAGCTTTTTGGGGCTCCGGTCTGTCGTCTCATTGGCGAACTGCTGAAAATGCCGGCATTGGTTGTTCGGCATCGAAATCTGCCGCCTCAACCTGCGCTCGTATCGCTTTCAACAACTCGCCGAGTTCTAACAGCGACGAAATCGGCTGGCTCAACGATATAGCCTTGGAGTTTGCGCAATTATCGAATTGCGACTCCGACGTATTGGGCGACGACATGCTGCGCGCCCTTAAAAACCATAACAGATTCTTTGACCCCATGGCCAAGGCTGCAAGCCACGCCCGCCGTGGTTTGCAGCCGTTCAGGCGCGCTTAGCCGGCGCATGCCGGGGGCTGTGGCGGGATCGAAAAAAAATGAAATTCAGGGTGTTTGGTTGGAGTCAAACAAAGGTTTTATGGCATTTCCGTCGTACTGAGTGACGCCTTGCAGCCATTGTTCGACCACCTGCGGGTTGGCTTTCAGCCAGGCTTTGGCTTCGCGGCGCGGGTTGGTGTTCTGGTTGAGGATCGCTTCCATCAGGTCGTTTTCCATCTGCAGGCTGAAGCGAATGTTCTTCAGCAGCCGGCCGATATTCGGACACTCGTTGGCGTAGCCTCCGCGTACCGTCGTATAGACGGTGGCGCCACCCAGGTTGGGGCCGAAATAGTCATCGCCACCGCTCAGGTAGCGCATGTTCAGCTGGTTGTTCATCGGGTGCGGTTCCCAACCGAGGAACACCGTCCATTTGTTCAGATGGTCCGCCCGTTTGACCTGCAGGATCATGTCGGTCTCGCTGGACTCCACCAGTTTGAAGTTCCCGAGGGCGAAGGCGTTCTTGTCGATCATCTGCTGGATCAGCTGATTGCCACCGTTGCCCGGCTCGATCCCGTAGATTTTGCCGCCCAGCTGCTTGCTGAATTTGGCAATGTCGGCGAAGTCCTTGAGACCGGCGTCGTAGGCGGTCTGGTTGACCGCCAGGGTGTATTTGGCGCCCTCCAGGTTGACCGTCAGCAGCTCCACTGAACCGTCGTCCAGGTAGGGGCGAACGTCCTTCTCCGAGCTGGGCAGCCAGGTATCGAGAAACACGTCGAGCTCCTTGTCGCGCAGCGCCTTGTAAGTCTCAGGCACCGACAGGCGTTTGACCTGCGAACGGTAGCCCAGCTCGCTGAGCAGCAAGCGGGTCACGGCGTTGGTGGTGATCAGATCGGTCCAGCCAACGTCGGCGAAGCGAACCAGCTTGCAGCTTGCCGGGTCGGCGGCTTGCGCCAGCATGGGGAAACTCAGGGCTGCAGCCAGCAGGTATTGTTTTAGCGTCATAGCGTGGCTCCTATAACCGGTGCGGGGCTGTCCGGCTGCGGTGCCGGGGCGTTCGCATGACGGGGTTGGCCAGGTCATGCGCGTGACGATCATGCCGGCTGTCTTTGCGCGCTGCCTATGCGGCGCGTCGCAAGTGGAACGCCGTTGTCGCATTTCATGGGGGAGGCCGGGTCGCGCCACGTTGGCTTCGTTGCGCGAAGCCCAGCCTCGGGTGTGGGGAGATGGGGCGGGAATCACAATCAGGCGGTTTTACCGACTTAATCGGAGTTTTAGCGCCATGTTCAACTCAGTTAGCGCCCCGTTGGTGGTATTCGGTCAGCCGCTAGCGAGGCTGTTTCTGTTCCGCTGGAGCCTGTTTGAACACCAGTACGACCCCGGCCAGAATGGCCGCCATACCGAGTACGCTGAGGCCGGGCAGTAGATTGCCGAGGAACAGGTAATCCATCGCCGCGGTTACCGCCGGCACCAGATAGAACAGGCTGGTTACGTTGACCAGGTTGCTGGAACGGATCATTCGATAGAGCAGCAGCTGGGCGACCACGGAGATGATCAGGCCCATCCACAGCACCGGCGCAACGAAACCGAGCGTCATCTCGAAGTGAAAGGGTTGAAAGGGCACGAAAGCCAGACACAGCAGCAAGCTGACGCCGTACTGCAGCGGCAGCACCTCGGCTGGCGACTGCTGAATGCGCTTCTGCCAAATGGCGCCCGTCGTCATGCAAGCCAGCGCGGCGAGGGCAAAGAGCATTCCGCTGAGGGCAAAACGCGACAGCACCAGGCTCTGATACACCACCAGAATCAACCCGCCCAAACCGATCAGCAGTCCGCCCAGACGTAGCGGGTTAAAGCGTCGTTCGACGAGCAGTAGCGTCAGAATCGGTTGCACGCCCATCAGGGTGGCAATCAAACCCGGCGTGATGCCATGGGCCATGGCCTGGAAATAGCAGATGGCGTAGCTACCGATCAGCAGCAGGCCAATGCTTGCGACTCGCCAGCGCGTGCCGCGCGCCGGCAAGCAGCTTTTCCGGCATAGCCCGAGGATCAGCAATACAGTGAAGGCAAGGGCGAAACGGAACACCAGCAGTGCAAAGGCGGAGCCGTGATCCAATCCCCAGCGGGTGAAAATGGCGGCGCTGCCCCAAAGCAGAACGAAAAGCATCATGGCCCCGTAAGAGGCCAGGGTAGATTTGAAATTCATGACTAATCACCTGTCAGAAGACAACAGGCTCCAGCGACACAGCGGGCGCATAGGCGCGCCATCAAGTCTTTAAAGGCTGGAGCTGTGAAGCGGGCTGATCAGATCAGCCCAGGACGGTTACCGGCGGCGGGTAAGCGCCAGCCTGGGGGCCGTCAGCGACAGATGCGAGGTGCGGAGGATAGGTTGCGCAGGCGCGCACAATGGCCATCGGAGCCACTGCGGCGGGGTGGAGCGTGCGCGCAACATCGAAGGGGGTCATGGAGTGCCTTTCTCGTTGCCCTTTTGGGCAATCGGTGTCGAACCTAGCATGACTTATCTGCGCCTGTCACTCACTGGCGCGAGCCCTGGGTAGGCGCCGTTGCCGGTCAGCTCTGCGGTATCGGTCACTTGTGCCAGGCACCCTGATTGCGTGGTTGGGCTTCTAGCCCAACCACGATCACCGTTCGGCCGTACGACCAGCTGCTGGCGACTTTGGATACGGATATGTCGGAATTAAACGCGTTTGCTTTGCTGAAATCCCGATGATGGCCGGTAATCACCCCGCAGGAGAAAGTTGTGGCTATCAGCGTGTTTGACTTGTTCAAGATCGGCATCGGCCCATCCAGCTCACATACCGTGGGACCGATGCGTGCTGCCGTACTCTACGTCGGCGCGCTGCGCGAGCGGCGCCTGCTGGAGCGGGTTGGGCGGGTGCAGGTGCGGCTGTATGGCTCGCTGTCGGCTACCGGCGTCGGCCATGGTAGCGACCGGGCGGTGGTGATGGGTTTGATGGGCGAGTGGCCGGACAGCATCGACCCGGCAAGCATCGCCCCACGGATCGACGAGCTGCTCAGCAGCGGCCGCTTGTCGCTCGATGGTCAGGTGCAAATTGCTTTCGATTGGCCGCGCGACATGCTGCTGCTCGAGGAGAACCTGCCTTATCACCCCAACGCCATGACCC
>CAMPJN010000326.1 GCA_946886875.1 uncultured Pseudomonas sp. | reverse complement strand
GCCGTCAACAGCGCGCCGACGCCGAGTCTCAGCGGCCTGGCCGCTGGCGCTGCGGCACCGAGAGCACCAGCGCCGAGCGAATCCGAAGGTCAGTCTGGCGCCCCGGAAAGCGAAGTGATGCCGCTTAACGACGTCAGCCCGGATTACCCACGCTATGCCTTGCAACGCGGTATCCAAGGGCACGTCAAGCTGGCGTTCACCATCAACCGCGCCGGCGCCGTGGAAAACCTGCGCGTGCTCGAAGCCAGCCCGCGCAACGTATTCGAACGTGAAGCCCGCCGTGCCGCGGTGCGCTGGCGTTTCGCGCCGCGTACCGAAGGCGGCCTGGCGGTCGCCCGCGAAGCGGTGAAAACCCTGTACTTCCGCCTGCAAGGAGAGCGCTGATATGTATCGCTTATTGCTGATCTTGACGCTGTGCGCTGCCAGCATGGCCCAGGCCGCGGAACAGAACGTCGAACCCGCTGTGTTCCAAGCCTTGGACAGCGCGCAGAAGGCCCAGCAGGCCGGCGATTACGCCGCTGCCAGACGCGCTCTGGATGGCGTCAGCGGCAAGCCCGGCAGTCTCGAAGAGGTGCTGCTCTGGCGCAGCCGCGGTTATCTGGCCTGGGCCGAGGGGCAGAACGGCAAAGCCATCGAACTGCTGAGCAAGGTGGTGAAAAGCGCCAAGCTCGATGCCGAGCTGCAGGCGGCCGAGGAACTCAATCTGGCCCGCTTGAGTCTGGCCGAACGAAATTATGCCCAGGTCGTGACCTTGCTCACGCCAGGCCAGGCCAATGCCGGTGAAGAAGTGCTGCAGATGCTGGTGCAGGCCTATCAGGGCCTGGGCCAGCCGGCCAAGGCCTTGCCGCTGGCCGAGCGTTACGTCAGCGCCAACCCGCGCGCGGAAGATATCTGGCTGCAGTTTCTGGTGGCGGCGAATGCCGACCTGAAGAAATACCCGGCGGCCGAACGTTGGCAGCGCCAACTGCTCGCGCGCCAGCCGAACAAGGCGCAGAACTGGCGCCAGCTGGCGGCCTTGCAGCAACTCAGCGGCAACCACGACAAATCCCTGGCCACCTTGCGCACCGCCTACAACAAAGGCCTGCGCTTCAGCGAAAGCGAGCTGGATAACCTGGTATTGCTGGCCGGCGCCGCCGACCAGCCCTGGCAGGGCGCCAAACTGCTGGCAGGCATGCTCGATCAGGGTTTGCTGCCGCGCAACGCCGTGCGTGAAGAACATCTCGGCCTGCTCTGGTGGCAGGCCCGCGAGCGCAAGGCGGCTGCCGGAGTATTCCGCGATCTGGCCGGGCGTTCCGGCAAACCCAAACACTGGCTGAATCTGGCCCAGCTGGAGCTGGAACAGGCGCGTTGGCAAGCGGGGCTGGAAGCCTTGGCCAAGGCCGAACGCGCCGGCGCCGAGCGCGGCAAAATCCGCGCCTGGCGCAACTGGGCCGAAAGCGAACTGAGCTTCGAGCGGGAAAAGCACCTGGCCAGCGCCGGCTGAACCGGGGCGCCCTCTAAATGGCCAGTAAGTGCCATGTCTAGGAGCCTGTCGGGCTTAGGCTTGTCTTTGCCGGGTTGGGTATCACTACGCTCAGCCCGGCCACGCGCTTGCGCGGTTCGTGCGGCGCGATTGACGCGATCGATGGCAATCCGCGAGGATCGCCGTTTATCGAGCAAGGGAGCTTAGCGTCCATGCCCAACGTCAATATCCGCACCATGACCCGTGATGAACTCGACCTGGCGATCGAGCTGGCCGCACGCGAGGGCTGGAACCCCGGCCTGCACGACGCCGCTTGTTTCCATCGGGCCGACCCCGAGGGTTTTCTGATTGCCGAGGTAGCGGGCCGCTTGGCCGGTTGCATCAGCGCTGTGGCCTACGGTGCGCACTTCGGCTTTATCGGCCTGTATATCGTGGTTCCCGAGTTTCGTGGCCAGGGCATCGGCATGCGCCTGTGGCGGCAAGGCATGCGACGCCTGAACGGCCGGGTCGTCGGGCTCGACGGGGTGCCGGCGCAGCAGGACAACTACCGCAAATCCGGCTTTGCGCTGGCCTGGCGCAACGCGCGCTATGCCGGCCGGGCCAGGCAACTCGATCAGGCGCTAGCCGCACAGATCCGCGCGGTCAGTGAGGCGGATTTCGCTGCGCTGTGCGCCGATGACCGGCGCGTGTTTCCCGCCCCTCGCGAAGCCTTCCTGCAAGCCTGGCTGGCGATGCCGGACGCTAGTGCGCTGCTCTGGGAGGAACAGGGGCGGCTCGTTGGCTGGGGAGTGATTCGTCGTTGCCGCGAGGGGCACAAGATCGGCCCGCTGTTGGCGGACCACGCGCAGGTCGCCCGTGGGCTGTTCGATGCGCTTTGCGCCCGGGTGCCGGCGGGCGAGGCGGTGTTCCTCGACGTGCCGCTGGACAACACCGAGGCGCTGGCGCTGGTCGAGGCGCAAGGCATGAACTGCGTATTCGAAACGGCGCGCATGTATGCCGGCCGCGCCCCCGAGATCGAGCTGCCGCGAGTATTCGGCATCAGCACCTTTGAGCTCGGTTGAGCCGACGGTGGCTCAGCTTTCCGGCAGCTCGTAGGCGTAGATCTTCTGGGCCTGCATCTGGTAGCCGGCTTCGGCCAGTTCGCTGCTGGTCTGCTCGACCTTTAGCGGGCCCTCGATCCAGAACGGTTGGTACAGCGTATCCATCAGCACGCCCAGTTCCGCGGTGACATGCACGATCTGGTTGGAGGGTGGTGGCGGTACATGGATGCAGGCGCCGAAGTAGGGCACCAGCAGAAACTCGGTGACGCGGCCTTCGTCGGTCACATCCAGCGGTACTATATAGCCCGGCAATTTCACCATCTGGCCGTCCAGTTCCTCGACCACAGGCGCGGCCGGGGATTGCTGTCCGGCGGCCGGGCCGGACTCGGACAGGGCGTCGGCCAGTTGCGAGAGGTCATGAATGGGCGCGGGTTCGGTGACCTGTGGCGGCGCGTCGGCCGGGACCATCTCCGACCAGTTCAGCTCGCGCACTTCGGCGGCCGATAAAGGCGCGGCGAGGGCGATAAGCACAGCAGCGAGCAGGGGGCGGAGCATGGTGCTACCTCGTGTCAAAAAAGGTGTCATAAGCGGCGTTATAACCGAATCGACAAACCATCGGCCAGCGATTGCCGATAGGCCCGCCAGGCGGGCACGCAACCCATCAGCAGGGCGGCCGCCAGAATAGCCCCGAGCAGCGTCCACTCATAGGCCGTTGGCGGGTTAAGCGGCAGATAGAGACCGTAGTTGGCCTGCACATAGCTTTGTGCAGCGGCGATGCCTGCATACAGCAGCAGCAGGCCGAGCAGCACCCCGGCCAACGCCAGGGCGAAGGCTTCGACTATCAGCAGGCTGGCGATATGCCAAGGCCGCGCACCGACCGAACGCAGGATCGCCATCTCCCGACGGCGTTCGTTGAGGCTGGTGAGAATCGCCGTGAGCATGCCGATCAGCCCGGTCAACACGACGAACAGCGAGACCACGAACAGTGCCTTTTCCGCCGTGCCCATCAGACTCCAGAGCTCCTGCAAGGCGACGCCGGGCAGAATCGCCAGCAGCGGTTCGCCACGGAATTCGTTGATCTCGCGCTGCAGGCTGAAGGTGGCGATCTTGCTGTTCAGACCGAGCAGAAAAGCCGTGATCTGCTTCGGCTGCAAATCCATATTTCTGGCTTGTTCGGCGCTGACCACCCCGGCGCCACGGGCCGGCATGCCGTTCTGCCAGTCGATATGCAGCGCTTCCATGCCGCCGAGGGAAATATGCAGGGTGCGATCCAGCGGGGTGCCGGTGCGTTGCAGAATACCGACCACGGTGAAGGGTTTGTCGTCGTGCTTGACCAGGCTGATGGTCGCCACACCGTGGGCCAGCACCAGTTTTTCGCCCAGCTGGTAATTCAGGGCCTGGGCCACTTCCGCGCCCAGCACCACTTCGAAGGGATCATCGGCAAAGGCGCGGCCCTGCTCGATCTTCAAGGGTTGGCTGCGGGCATAGCGGTAGTGCTCGAAATACGCCGGGCTTGTGCCCATCACCCGGTAGCCGCGGTGCGAGTCGCCGAGGGAAATCGGGATCGCCCATTTGACCTGGCGATGCGCGGCGAAGCGCTCGAAGCTGTCCCAGCGGATATTGTTGGTGGCGTTGCCGATGCGGAACACCGAATACAGCAGCAGATTGACGCTGCCCGAGCGCGCGCCGACGATCAGGTCGGTGCCGCTGATGGTGTTGGCGAAGCTGGCGCGGGCCTCGGTGCGCACCCGCTCGACGGCGAGCAGCAGGCACACCGACAGGGCGATGGCGAACATCGTCAGCAGTGCGGTGAAGCGGCGGTTGCCCAGGCTGGCCAGGGCGAGGCGAAGCAGATACATCGTTAAATCTCCGCCAGACGGGTGGCGCGGTTGAGTTCGGCCAGCGACAGGCTGCGGTCGAACAGGCGCGCCAGGCTTTGATCATGGCTGACGAACAATAAGCTGGAGCCGGCGGCGCGACATTCGGCGAACAGCAGCTCGAGAAAGGCTTCGCGGGCGTCGGCATCCAGGGCCGAGGTCGGCTCGTCGGCGATCACCAGTTCAGGCTGGCCGATCAGTGCGCGGGCGGCGGCCACCCGCTGTTGTTGGCCGATCGACAGCTCGTCGGCGCGGCGTTGCAGCAGGCCGGCGTCCTGCAAGCCGAGGTGGGCGAGCAGGGCGGCTGCGGCGTTATCGAC
>CAMPJN010000325.1 GCA_946886875.1 uncultured Pseudomonas sp. | reverse complement strand
GGTCACCGCGATCACCTGTACGGGATGCATACCCATGTTATCTATACACCTTGTCTATCTTCGACTGGAGCCACACGGCCGCTTGTGCTGCAGTAACCCGCCTTGAACACACACTATGCCTGATCCGGCCAAGCGCGGCCCAGGCGGTCATCAGCTGGCGCGCCGGTTTGGCTGCTGATAGAGACCGGTAAACATCTCGGCCATCGTATCTTCGCTGGGAATCTCTTCCGTTTGCAGCCCTACCGCACGGCTCACCAATTGATGGCTGCGTGGCACATGCACGTCGTCCGGGATTCGCGGACCGTCCGCTACGTAGGCTACCGGCAGACGCTGGCCAATAGCCAGACTTAAAACTTCGCCCAGGCTGGTGGCTTCATCCAACTTGGTCAGGATGCAGCCGGATAAACCGCAGCGCTTATAACTATGGTAGGCGGCTTTGAGCACTTGGCTCTGGCTAGTGGCCGCTAATACCAGATAATTTTTCGACTTGACCCCGCGCCCGGCGAGGCTTTCCAGCTGCATGCGCAGGGCTGGATCGTTGCCTGGCAGGCCAGCGGTGTCGAGCAGCACCACACGCTTGCGCAACAGCGGCGCCAGGGCCTGGGTCAGGGACTGAGTAGGGTCAACCTGAGTCACCGAGACATTGAGGATGCGCCCCAGGGTCTTGAGTTGCTCCTGGGCGCCGATGCGGTAGCTATCCATGCTCACCAGGGCGACGTTCTGCGCGCCGTACTTGAGCACATAGCGCGCCGCCAATTTGGCCAGGGTGGTGGTCTTGCCCATGCCAGCCGGGCCGACCAGGGCGATCACACCGCCCTCTTCCAGAGGTTCCGTTTTCGGCGTCTTGATCGCGTGGGCCAGGTGCGCCAACAGCATGCGCCAGGCTTGGCGCGGCTCGGCGATAGTCCCTACGCGTTCAAGCAGGGCCCGCGACAATTCGGCCGACAGGCCCATGCGCTGCAGGCGGCGCCAGAGATTGGCCTGCTGCGGGCGGCGGGTCTGCATCTGGCCCCAGGCGATCGAGCCCAGTTGCACTTCGATCAATTCACGCAGGCCATGCAGCTCGAAGCGCATGGCTTCCAGGGCACGCTGATCGGTCGCGGCGGCCGGCGCTTGCGGCTTGCGCACTGCTGCGGCCAGGCCAGCGGCCGGTGCGCTCGGTGCGGCGCCAAAAAGCTGGCGATCCTTGCCGCCGTCACCTTTCTCGCGGGTGGCCAGTTCGGTTTGCGCCGAGGCGATTCGCGCTTGCGTCTTGCGCAGCTCGGCTTCCAGCGCCGGGTTGGCTTGGCGGGCAGGTGCGGCGGGAATCTGGTAGTCCAACGCGGCGGTCAGTTCGACCCCACCGGCAACCCGGCGGTTGGCGATGATCGAGGCGTCCGCGCCCAGCTCATCGCGGACCAGTTTCATGGCCTGGCGCATATCGGCAGCGAAAAAGCGTTTAACCTGCATGGCCTGTTACCTCGGTTAGTTCTGCCCCACCGTCGCAACGATGGTGACCTGCTTGTTGTCCGGAATTTCCTGGTATGCCAATACATGCATACTCGGGACTGCCAGCCGCGCGAATCGCGAAAGCATCGCCCGGACCGGACCGGCCACCAGCAGTATCACTGGCTTGCCGAGCATCTCCTGGCGCTGCGCCGCTTCCACCAGGGAACGCTGCAGCTTCTCGGCCATGCCAGGTTCCAGGAGGATGCCATCCTCTGAGCCCTGACCGGCCTTCTGTAGACTGTTGAGCAATATCTGTTCCAACCTTGGCTCCAGGGTGATCACAGGCAGCTCCGGCTCTAGTCCTGCAATGCTTTGCACGATTGCGCGGGCCAGCGATACCCGTACCGCGGCGACCATCGCGGCGGGATCTTGACTCTTGGGTGCGATGTTGGCGATGGCTTCGGCGATGGTGCGGATATCGCGTACCGGCACCTGTTCCTGCAGCAGCGCCTGCAACACCTTGAGCAGGGTCGACAACGAGACCATGCCCGGCACCAGCTCTTCGGCGAGCTTGGGCGAGCTCTTGGCCAGCAGCTGCATCAGTTGCTGCACTTCCTCATGGCCGAGCAGCTCGTGGGCGTGCTTGTGCAATATCTGGTTGATGTGGGTCGCCACCACGGTGCTGGCGTCGACTACGGTGTAACCGAGGGATTGCGCCTGATCGCGCTGGTTCGGGTCAATCCACACCGCTTCCAGACCGAATGCCGGATCCTTGGCGGCGATGCCATTGAGCGGGCCGAACACCTGACCGGGATTGATCGCCAGTTCGCGGTCCGGGAACACCTCGGCCTCGGCCACGCTGACGCCCATCAGGGTCAAACGGTAAGCATTGGGTTGCAGATCGAGGTTGTCGCGGATATGCACCGAGGGCATTAGAAAGCCCATCTCCTGGGAGAGCTTCTTGCGCACCCCCTTGATCCGCGCCAGCAATTGCCCACCCTGGTTACGGTCGACCAGCGGAATCAGCCGGTAACCGACTTCCAGGCCGACCATATCCACCGGGGTCACGTCGTCCCAGCCCAGCTCCTTGACCTCCTGGGCGCGCTGAGCCGGCAACAGCTCCTGCTGGCGCTGCACCTCCTTGACCTCGGCCTCCTGCACCACCCGCTGCTTGTTGGCGATCCAATAGGCGGCACCGGCGGCGACCAGGCCGAGGCTGATAAAGGAAAAGTGCGGCATGCCCGGCACCAGGCCGATGGCGATCATGATCGCCGCGGCAACCGCCAAGGCGCGCGGCGAAGCGAACATCTGGCGGTTGACCTGGGCGCCCATGTCTTCCGAACTGGAAACCCGGGTAACCATGATCGCAGCGGCGGTGGACAATAACAGCGAGGGAATTTGCGCGACCAGACCGTCGCCGATGGTCAACAAGGTATAGACCTTGCCGGCATCGACGAAGCTCAGGCCGTGCTGGAAGATGCCGATGGCGATGCCGCCAATCAGGTTGATGAACAGAATCAGCAAACCGGCGATGGCGTCGCCGCGGACGAACTTGCTGGCACCATCCATCGAGCCGTAGAAGTCGGCTTCCTGGGACACTTCGGAACGTCGCTTCTTCGCCTCCGCCTGCTCGATCAACCCGGCATTGAGGTCGGCGTCGATAGCCATCTGCTTACCCGGCATGGCGTCCAGAGTGAAGCGCGCGGAAACTTCCGAGATGCGCCCGGCACCCTTGGTCACCACCACGAAGTTGATGATCATGAGGATCGCGAACACCACGATACCGACCACATAGTTGCCGCCGATCACCACTTCGCCGAACGCCTGGATCACCTGGCCAGCGGCGGCGTGGCCGTCGTGCCCGTGGAGCAACACCACCCGGGTCGAGGCCACGTTCAGGGCCAGCCGCAGCAAGGTCGCCGCCAGCAGAATGGTCGGGAACACGGCGAAATCGAGCGGACGCAAGGCGTAAATGCTGACCAGCAGCACCACGATCGACAGGGCAATGCTGAAGGTGAACAGCACGTCGAGGAGGAACGGTGGAATCGGCAGCATGACCATGCCGAGCATGACCAGCAGCAACAGGGGAATACCCAGATTGCCCTGGCGCAACCCGGACAGGTTACTCCGCACATTGCCAATCATTTGTGAGCGATCTACTGCCACAGCGCTACCCCAGCCGATTCAATCTTTTGACGCCCAATGCGCCTCTAACGGCTTGATTGCAAGAAGCTGTCCAGTTTTGCCCCGCAGCTGGAAAAGCCCCCGCGCGACGAACCTCACAGCGAAAATCCAGTCCCAACAGCTGTGGAATTTCTCCACGCCCTGACAGGAGTAAACGATGAATCAATGGATAGTGGCCGCTTGTGCCGGCTGCGCGTCGATGGCCCTGCAAGCCGCCAACCTCGAGGTGCAACTGCACAGTGTCAACGCCGACGGCCAGGGCGCCTCGGCAGGCAGCGTAAGCATCGAACAAAGCCCTTACGGCCTGGTGTTCACCCCGCAACTGCAAGGTCTGACGCCGGGCATTCACGGTTTCCATCTGCATGGCAAACCGAGCTGCGCGCCGGCAGAGCAGGATGGCAAAGCCGTCGCAGCCGGGTCAGCCGGCGGCCATTGGGACCCGCAGAACACCGGTAAACATGACACGCCATGGGGTGATGGGCACCTCGGCGACTTGCCCGCCCTGCTGGTCACCGCAGACGGCAAAGCGACCCAACCGGTGCTGGCACCACGGATCAAGAACCTAGATGAATTGAAGGGCCTGGCGATCATGGTTCATCAAGACGGCGACAACCATGCGGATCACCCCAAGCCCCTGGGCGGTGGCGGCCCGCGCGTGGCTTGCGGAGTGATCGAATAGCCTGGAGCTTACCCTCACCCCTAGCCCCTCTCCCGGAAGGAGAGGGGAACAAACACGGAGCGCGGCCGCCTCGAATTACTGATCGCGGCGCAGATCCGGCGGGATCGGCAGGTCCGGCAAGGGCGCGGGGCGTTTGCCCTTGCCGGTTTTGTACTGGCGCAACTGGTAGACGTAGGCCAGCACCTGGGCCACGGCCAGATAGAGACCGGCGGGGATTTCCTGATCCAGCTCGGTGGAATAGAACACGGCGCGGGCCAGCGCTGGCGATTCGAGCAGCATGACCTGGTGTTCCTGGGCGATCTCGCGAATCTTCAATGCAGTGAAATCGCTGCCCTTGGCCAGCAACACCGGTGCGTTGCCCTTGGCCGGGTCGTATTTCAGCGCCACGGCGAAGTGCGTCGGGTTGGTGAT
>CAMPJN010000324.1 GCA_946886875.1 uncultured Pseudomonas sp. | reverse complement strand
GAGAACTCGCCGATCACGAACTGCCGCGCGCCTTCGGCGAGGCCCGTGAGCAGGTTCACCGCGACCACACCGATGGCCATGGCGAGCAGCAGCATCAGACTGCGCGAACGGTGCCCGCGCAGAGCGCCGAGCATCAGCCCGAGGGCGTCAGCCGCGCGCATCGCCCGGCCCTTGCTGAACGTCCTCGATGATCTTGCCGTCACGCATGCGCAAGCAACGCCGAGCGCGGGCGCCGAGGCTGGCGTCGTGGGTAACGATCAGCAGCGTCAGACCCTCGCCGTTGAGCTCTTCGAGCAGGGTCACCACTTCGGCGCCGGAATGGCTGTCGAGGTTGCCGGTGGGTTCGTCGGCCAACAGCAGCGCCGGCTGCATGACCATGGCACGGGCGATGGCGACGCGCTGGCGTTGACCGCCGGAGAGTTCGCCGGGACGGTGGCGAACCCGGTCGCCGAGGTTCAAGCGCTCGATCAAGCGGGCACTGCGGCGCTGACGCTCGGCGGGTTCGATACCGGCCAGGAGCATCGGCAACTCGATATTTTCCAGGGCGGTCAGGCGCGCTATCAGGTGATAAGACTGAAACACGAAGCCGATATGCCGGCTGCGCAATTCAGCGCGGCGATTCTCGTCCAGCGCCGCGGTGGCTTCGCCGTTGAGCCAGTACTCGCCGCTGTCCGGCGCATCGAGCAGGCCGAGGATATTCAGCAGGGTCGACTTGCCCGAGCCGGACGGCCCCATCACCGCCAGGTATTCGCCAGCAGCGACTTGCAGGTCCACCGCATCCAAGCCCTTGACCTGCTGATCGCCGAGCAGGAAGCAACGGCTTACCGCGCTCAGCTCGATCATGGTGCGGCCTCGTCCTCGGGCAGTGCCGCCACGCCATCGACCAGACCTTCCTGCTCCAGGCTGGCGACAATGCGCTCGCCTTCGCTCAGCCCCTCCAGCACCTCGGTCCAACGCCAGTTGGCCAGACCGGTGCGCACCTTCACCTCGCGCAACACCCCAGCGACCGGGTCGTAGCGCAGCACCCGGCCGCCTTCGAGCAGGGTTTCGGTGGGGATGCGCAAGGCCTGCGGCTGTTGCTGCAGAAGGATTTCCACATCGGCGCTATAGCCGGTCAGCAACGCCAAGTCGGCCGGTTCGGGGGCGAAACGCACCTCGACATCGACAGTGCGAGCCTGGCGTTCGAGGTCACGGACGAAGGGCGCGATACGGCTGACCTCGCCGACGAAATGCTGACCGCGAAAGGCATCCAGGCTGATCCGCACCGGCATACCGGGGCGCACCCGTGCGGCGTCCACCTCGTCGATCGGCGCCTCGACATACAGGCAGCTGTCGTCGATCAGATCCACCGCCGGCGGCGTCGGAATACCCGGCGGCGAGGGGGTGACGAACTCGCCGACTTCGCCATTGATCTCGGCGACTATGCCGGCGAAGGGCGCGCGCAATGTGGCCTGGTCGAGCAGGGCGCGCTGCAGGGCCAAATTGGCCTCGGTTTCCCGGATGGTCAAGGTCGCGGCCGTGCAGGCCAGCGCCGACAAGCGCGCGCGGGTGGCGCTCTGGTCGACCCGGTCTTCGGCAACCAGTTGCCGCGCTTGCAGGCGCGCCAAACGTTCGTGGTCGCGCTTATCCAGACCCGCCTGCAGGCAACGCTGCTCGCGCTGGTTGACCAGGCCCTGCAAGCGCGCCTCGACTTCGCGCACCCGTGCCTGCAATTCATCCTGGCGCAGGCGCATCAACACTTGTCCGACCTCGACCCGCTGGCCCTCCTCGACCAGGCGCTGGCTGACCTGCGCGCCCTGATTGAATGACAGCAAAGTACGCCGACAGGCCTTGAGCGTGCCGGCGCGGGTATTGGCCACCAGGGTTTCCACCGGGCCGCGCTCCACAGTCAGCAATGGCACCGGCAGCGGTTGCGGTTGGCTCCACCACCAGAAGGCCGCAATCAGGCCCAGCAGTAGCGACACGGCTATAAGTAACTTGCGCATTGGTAAGCTCCTCGATGCACTCAGCCTAGGACACCGGGAACACAGCAACAATGCGCCAGGTCAGTGTATGACAGCCTCGTCTGGCCTTTACCGGCAGGGCAGTTCACACTTTCCGGTAATAACCTATAAAAGGAGCGCAGCCATGAACGGCGCCGAGCAACGCCCGCTGGTAGAGCGGGTGGATATGAACCAACTGGCCTGCTGGCGCGTGCGCACGGCCAGCGCCGAGTTACTGGTAGCCCAGCAGGGCGCGCAGATTCTCAGCTACCAACGCCATGGCGAGCGGCCGCTGATCTGGCTCAGCGAGCAGGCCGAATTCAATCAGGGCCAAAGCGTACGTGGCGGCGTGCCGCTGTGCTGGCCCTGGTTCGGCGACCTGCGCCGCAATCCCCAGGCGGTGCAGAGCATGTACCAGGGCGGCAGCCTGGCGCCGGCCCACGGCTTGGTGCGCGGCCTGGATTGGCAGTTGCTCGGCATCGATCAGCAGGACGGCGGCGTCAGTCTCGATTTCGTCTTCAACAGCGCCGAACAGCCGCTGCCGGCCTGGCCTCATGCGGTCGAGCTGAAGTTACGCATTCAGCTCAATGACAAGCTGCACCTGCAACTCCACAACCGTAACCTCGGTGACACGCCCGTGGCGATCAGCCAGGCGCTGCACAGCTATTTCGCGGTCAGCGATATCCATCAGGTGCAGGTCGAGGGGCTACAAGGCTGCCGTTACCTGGAAACCCTGGAGGACTGGCAGCAGCGCATGCAAGACGGCCCCCTCGGCTTTGCCGGCGAAACCGACCGCATCTACCTGGACACGCCGGCGCAACTCGACATCCTCGACCCGCTCTGGCAACGGCGCATCTGCATGCACAGCAGCGGCTCCGCCTCGGCGGTACTGTGGAACCCCTGGATTGATAAAGCCCGGCGCCTGTCGCAATTCGCCGGCGACGCCTGGACCGGCATGCTCTGCGTCGAACACGCCAATGTGCTCAACGACATGCTGACTCTGGCCCCCGGCGAACAGCATCGACTCGACCTGAGCCTTTGGAGCGAACCGCTGCCAGGCTGAGGGAACTGCGCAATCGTAGGCCGGACATGCCGCAGGCTTGTCCGCCAGCTGGGCCGTCAACGATGGGCAAGGCATCGCCATATCCACCTTACCTAGGCTCCGGTAGCCCGGATGAATCAGGGAAGGGCCAAGCCAAAGATCCTAAAACACTCGCGCATTGCATATATAGCCAAGCCAAAACAGGACTTATCTCACATAACTACAATCACGAAATCCAACTTTCGTGACGCGCCACTAGTTTGCCAGTAAGCCATCTCTTACATATTTGGATTTACATCACTTACATCGACGGTAAGCCTTATTACTTGTGCGTTAGTTCTCAGATTAAACAGGAACTAACGTCCCAGTAATTAATCGGTCGATAACCGTGATTGTTAGCCAATTCACACTTTCTGCGGTTGCCCGACGCGACTCATGGGTCTAGGATGCCCACCTCATCAGGGAGATGCGCAACTTGTTGCACATTGAGCTGCGCAAAAAGTTGCGCACTCAGCCGATGCCAAACGGCCAGTACAGGGCCGCAATGACATCCGCGAAGTTGTACATCGCGATAAACGAGTCATGGAATGACCTATTCAAATAAGCTCACCGCTCATTATTTAGAACTCGCCAAACTCCCTATTAATGAAGGGGACTTTGCCGGTACTGATGTGCGTTATTCCACAGAATACGAAGTACTGGAAAACGAGCTGGGTAAAGCCACCGCGCTGCATGAAACCGGCGGTATCGACTGGCAGAAAGTCCGCGAATACAGCGAGACCCTGCTCAGTGCCCATTCCAAGGATTTACGCGTCGCCTCCTGGCTGATCTGGGGCCTCTATCAGCGTGAATCCTTCGCCGGCCTGCAAGCCGGCCTCAGCCTGCTGCACTACCTCTGCATCAACCACTGGAACGAGCTGCACCCGCGTAAGGCGCGTACCCGTGCCGCCGCCATCAGCTGGTTGATCCCGCGCCTGGAACAAGCGCTGGCCGAACATGTGCCGATCGGCGAGCAGCTGGCGCTGTTCCGTAGCCTGGCCGAGCAATTGCGCGCCCTCGAAGGCTGCCTGTCCGAACACCTGGGCGAAGAGGCGCCGCTGCTGCTGCCACTGTGCCGTCGTCTCGACGAACTGGTCAGCCGCGCCAGCCAGGGCCAGCCGGAGCCCGGCAGCGTCGGCGCCGCATTGGCCCAGGTCAAACAGGTCGCCAGCCAGATACTCACCCCCGGCGCCCCGGTCGAAAACGAGAAAGAAGCGCACAAGAGTCTGCGCAGCCTGCAAGACCAGGCGCGACCGCTCTGCGCTTATTGGTTGAAACAGAAGGCCAGCGATCTGCGCGCCCTGCGCCTGGCCCGCACCCTGCTGTGGCTGCCTATCGATGGCCTGCCGGAGCGTAACGCCGAACAGATCACCGCCCTGCGCGGCCTGCCGGCAGACAAGCTGACCAACTACCAGGAGCGCTACCAGAACGGCCAATACGCCGACCTGCTGGTCGACCTGGAAGCCAGCATCGCCCGCGCGCCCTTCTGGCTCGACGGCCAGCATCTGGTCTGGCAGTGCCTGCAAGGCCTGGACGCCGAACAGGCGATGCGCGAAGTGGAAATCCAACTGGCGCTGTTCATGCAGCGCATGAGCGGCCTGGAAGAACTGCGCTTTCACGATGGCAGCGCCTTCGCCGA
>CAMPJN010000323.1 GCA_946886875.1 uncultured Pseudomonas sp. | reverse complement strand
AGCCATGGGTAATCACCACTTCGGACGGGTCGACCACCACGCCGGCATCGCGCATGCGGATCGCCACCTGACGGCGCAGCGGCTCGAAACCGGGGCTGAACATATAGCTGAAGGCCCGTGCGCTATGGAAACGGGTGACCTTGGCCAACTGCTGATGCAAGGCGCGCACCGGCAGATATTCGACATGGGGTACAGCGGCACCCAAGGGGAACACCCCTTCGCGCCGCGATTCGGTGAGTACCTGGTTGATGATGCTGCTGCGGGTGACCAGGCTGGGCCGCTCGACCCGAGCGATATCCGGGGTGGAGGCAGTTAGCGCCGGAGTCTGATGCACATAGAAACCGGACTGCGGCCGGGCGCGGATCAGCCCCTGATCTTCCAGATTGGCATAGGCCTGCAACACGGTGGCGTGGCTGACGTTGAGCTGCGAACTCATCTTGCGTACCGAAGGCACGCGCTCGCCCGGCTGATAGACGCCGCGGCGGATATCTTCCGCCAATTGTTGAGCGATGCGTTGATAGAGCAACAGATTAGTCATGACCAGCGCCTCCAGAGTACTGAACCAGTACAGTAGCGCACGCAGGAAAAATTGCACGGGTACAGTTTTAATAATTGTCGCTGATACAGTCCTTGGCTGTTTTCAAACTCGTAGCCCGTATGAAATCCAAGAGCGGTATCTGCCGTTGGCTCTTCCCCAGATTTCATCCGGACTACCGGAGCTGTGCAGAGTGGATCAGGGCGCGTAGCTGACGCCTTTTTCATCCACCATCGCAGTTGGTGGATGGGTTAGGCGTCATCCGCCCTACAAGACTGCGGGGCTTACCGATAAACATGGGAACAAAAAAATGCCGTTCACTTCCTTTCAGTGAACGGCATTTTTAGCCGTGAGCGGGAATCGGAGTCGGCTCAGCGGTTGGCGCCCAGACGGCCCAGCTCGTCGGAGAAGACGATTTCGACCCGACGATTTTGCGCCCGCCCTCTGACCGATGCGTTTTCCGCCACGGGAAAGTCCTCGCCATGGCCAACCACTTCGAGACGCTTGGCGTCGACGCCGAGGTCAATCAACAAATCGGCTACGGTCTGCGCCCGCGCCCGGGACAGTTCGAGATTCTCCTGCTTGTCGCCGCGGTTGTCGGTATAGCCCTCGATGCGCACCACTCGGCGCGGGTTGAGTTGCATGAACTGCGCAAGCTTGAGTACGGTGCGGTTGGCCGAAGCTTTGAGCTCGGCACGCGCGGCATCGAACAGCACGTCACCCAAGGTCATCACCAAGCCTCGCTCGGTTTCGCTGGTCGCCAGGTTGAGCATCTGCTCTTCCAGCCAGTTGCTCTGTTCCTGCACGCTGAGCAGCTTGGCCTCGCGCAAGGCCAATTGCAGGCGTTGACGCTCCAGTTCCAGCTTGGCCGCGCGCTCCTGATTCAGGTTCAAAGCACTATGTTGCATGGCGATATCGCTGTAGCGCTGGCTGAGGTAGGCATAGTGGCTGACGTCTTCGGCACTGCCCCAGTAGCTCGAAAGACGATCAGCGCGGGCCAGGGATTCACCGGCGCGAATCACGTCCTTGGGCGCGCTGCGCAATACGTTGGAGTCCTCCTTGATCGCGTGGTAGCTGGCGCGCGCCGCCTCGAGCGCGCTCGCTTCGTCGGAGCTGGAACTGGCACAGCCGCCCAGCATCAGGATCAGCGTAGTCGCGACGCACAACCGCACGGAGAGGTTCATGGCTGATTCCCCAATTGCGTGCGCAGGCGGTCGATTCTACGGTTCAGGGCGTCGACCTGGTCCTGGCTTTTCTGCGTCAGCAGTTGCGCTTGGGCCAGACGGGCATCCAGTTCAGCTTGTTCCGAGAGAACCCGCGCCCGTTTGAAATCACCTGCCTGCATGGCTTTCTGGGCTTGGGCCTGTTTTTCCTCGGCCAATTTCAAGCTGGTCAGTTGCTCGGCATTAGCACCCAAAGCCTTGGCCTGGGATAGCGTTTGATCGCTCAAGCGCAGTTGTTCGGTGGGCGCCGGATCGCTGGCGCAAGCGCTGAGAGCGAGCGTTAGGATGACGGCGCACAGACGTCGATTGAACACACCAATTTCCTACTGAATGGGAGGAGTCGCTGGCTGCAGTTGTTGCTCTTTCCAGCGTTCGAGATTGCTTTGCAACCAGCGCTCGGGCAGCCCGGCGCTGGACAATTCTGCCATTTTCTTCGCCAGCTGCCCACGCAGCCAGGGGTCGTTGCAAGCCGAGTTGTGCGACAAGGTCAGGTACAGACCTTCGCTCGATATGGGTGGTTCGAGGATCTGCAGATCGTCTTCCAGGCCCAGGGTTTCGGCCAGAGCCAAACCCGGATAGCGCTCGTAGAGCACATAGTCGGTACGTTTGAGCACCAGCTTTTGAAACGCCTGGGTCAGGCTGGATACACCCTCGAGCGTCAGGTTGCCTTTGGCGAAGGTGTCGAATTGCTGGCCGAAACTGTTATTGACCAGGGTATCGCCAGTGAGTCCGCGTAAGTCATCCCAGCCCGAATAGGGGAAGGCATCACCCTGACGAACCCACACCACGCTGGGTGTATAGAAGAACGCCGGATGCACGTAGTCCATGTATTCGAGTCGCGGCAGGGTCAGGAAAGCGCCGGCGATCAGATCAACACGACCGGTGCGCACTTCTTCCTGAGCTCGCGACCAGGGTCCGGTATAGATAACATCGATTGCTACACCCAACTCTTTGGCCAGGTGCTGGAGCAGATCGGCATTGGCACCGATGAGCTGTTGCGGGTTCTGCGGGTCGCGCCACAGGTAAGGTGGGTACTCAGGATTACCCGTCGCCACCAGACGCTCGCATTTGCCGGCGGCGCTAACGACCGACGTCATCAAACACAAGCCAACCAACAACATCAACGACTTCAATAGACAGCGCTCGGGCATCGGCATTTCTCGGCTCGGTTTTTTGATGGGCATTCGCGGTTTGCAAATGCCGAAGGCCTGTTAGCCATGCTAGCTTAACCACCGTTCAATCATGATTTGCGATAAGGATGCGCTATGAAAAAACTGATAGTCGGCCTGCTGTTGCTACTCGTAGCTGGCGCAACAACGCTCTACTACTCACCCAGCGCCTTGCTTGCCAGCATGCAATTGGTCGAACGCCAGCTGGCTGGCCTCTCGCACGAGCGACGCACCGTAGGCGATCTTAGCATTCATTATTACCAAGGCGGGCCGCCAGATGCACCCACCATTCTGATGTTGCACGGCTTCGGTGCCGACAAAGACAACTGGTTACGCTTCGCCCGCCATTTTACCGAACGCTATCGGGTCATCGCCATCGACCTGCCGGGCTTTGGCGATAGCAGTAAACCGAATGCCAGCTACGACGTCGGCACCCAGGTCGAGCGCATCGCCGCCTTTACCCAGGCGCTGAATATCGACCGGCTGCACCTCGTCGGCAACTCCATGGGTGGGCATATCAGTGCGTTATATGCCGCGCGCTATCCCGAACAGGTGCTGTCCGTGGGGCTGCTCGCCAATGCGGGTATTACCACGCCGCAGAAAAGCCAGCTGCTCGAGATACTGGAGCGTGGCGAAGCCAACCCGCTGGTGGTCAAGGCCCCGCAAGACTTCGATCGGCTATTGGATTTCGTCTTCGTCGAAGTGCCCTACCTGCCCACCAAGGTCAAGCAGCATATGGCCAGCAAAGGGGTGGCCAGCAGTGCGCTTAACGAGCAGATATTCGATCATCTGATCAACCGCTATATTCCCCTGGAACCGAAACTGGCGAAAATCCAGGCACCCACCCTGATCCTTTGGGGCGAGCAGGACCGCGCCCTGCATGTTTCCAGCGTAGAAGTCATGCGTCCGCTGTTGCGCAAACCGACGGTGGTGATCATGAAAGACTGCGGTCACTTGCCAATGATCGAGCGCCCGGCGGAGACGGCCATGCACTATCAAGCCTTTCTCGACAGCGTGGATTGACCACTGCGCGCCCACAAAAAAACCCGCTCGAAAGCGGGTTTTTTGCGGGGCCAAGAAAACTGGTTTACACCAGTTTTTCCAGCTCTGGGATAGCTTCGAACAGGTCAGCCACCAGGCCATAGTCGGCCACCTGGAAGATCGGCGCTTCTTCGTCCTTGTTGATCGCAACGATCACCTTGGAGTCCTTCATGCCGGCCAGATGCTGGATCGCGCCGGAGATACCGACGGCGATGTACAGCTGCGGGGCAACGATCTTACCGGTCTGACCGACCTGCATGTCGTTGGGCACGAAACCTGCGTCGACCGCGGCGCGGGAAGCGCCAACGGCTGCGCCAAGCTTGTCGGCCAGGGCGTACAGGTGCTTGAAGTTGTCGCCGTTCTGCATGCCGCGACCGCCGGAAACGACGATCTTTGCAGCGGTCAGTTCCGGACGATCGGACTTGGCCAGTTCTTCGCCGACGAATGCCGAAATACCGGCATCGGCGCCAGAGGATACGGCTTCAATGGCAGCGGAACCGCCTTCGGCAGCCACTGGATCGAAACCGGTCGCACGCACGGTGATCACCTTCACCGCAGCCGAAGACTGCACAGTGGCGATGGCGTTACCGGCATAGATCGGGCGCTTGAAGGTATCGGCGCTTTCGACCGCGACGATCTCGGAGATCTGGTCGACGTCCAACTGAGCGGCAACGCGCGGCAGGATGTTCTTACCGTTGCTGGTAGCGGCAGCCAGGATGTGGCTGTAGCCCTTGCCC
>CAMPJN010000322.1 GCA_946886875.1 uncultured Pseudomonas sp. | reverse complement strand
GTAACAAAGGCTCTTGCAGAACGGGATATGGATATACAGCGACAGCGGCTTGGGCGGGGCGGCCCGGTTGCTGGCCTCGGTGGCGCTTTGATAGTCGTCCATGGCGAAGGCCTGATGGAACTGCGGCGCCGTCGGATAGGAGGTATAACGCGGCCCCGGACGATCGTATTTCTCGACCAGAGCGCGATCAAAACTCAGCGATTGGGCCATGCTCGACCACCTCTACTAGTGAAACGACCTCCCGATAGAAGACAGCGCGACGCGCCGGACACGGAAGACGTGAATAGGTATAGCGCACAGGGCATGAAGGAACACTGCCCTGCCCGGCTCGGTACGTGAATGCGGCGATTGTAAGGCGCGTGCCCGAGCGGCGTACCTGATCGAGGTCAATCAAGATGCAGATGGTGCTCCGGGGTGGAATCCAGCCCACCACGCTCCCGTGCCCACCAGCCTAGGTCATTGGTGATGCAGAGCGTCACTGGCTTGCTGCCACGCTGGAGCGTGGGAGCGATCAATAATGATCGCGGCCAAGGCCGCTCCTACAGGAGCAACGCGCTCTTCTGTAGGAGCGGCCTTGGCCGCGATTGTTCAGCTCGTAGGTTGGGCCGGGGCACGTAGCTCGTAGGTTGGGCTGAGCTCCGCGAAGCCCAACGAGGTGTTAATACAAACACGCCCAATCACTACCCACGCAACTCAAAGCGCGGAAACAACTGCTCCAAACGCAACCACAGCTCCCCCGCCTCATCCGGCGTCGCCGTCATGGGCAGTTCCGCGTCGAGCATGCGCGCGCTGCGCACCAGTTGCACGGCGAAGTGTTTGACGCCGAAGGCATGCAAGCGCTGGCCGATGCGCCAGAGCTTGTCCACATCCAGCAGATGCCAATGCACGGTGGTGCGGCATTCGTAATCGACGCCGCTGGCCAGCAGATGTTCCAGGCTGCGCCAGTTGGCTTTGCCGCTACCGCTGACGCCGGTGATCAGCTCGGCATCTTCGGCCAGCGCCTTGATATCGAAGCCGACCCAATCCACCGCTTTCAACGCCCAGGCAAAGGCCCAGGGTTTGATTCCGGCGCTGTGCAGGCCGATGCGATAACCCAGCGCACGCGCCTCGTCCATCGCCGGCACCAGGCCGCCTTGCAGGGTCGCTTCTCCGCCGCTGAACACCACCGCCTGCAACAAGCCCTGACGCCGGCGGAGAAATTCCAGTACCTGGGCCCAGGGAATTTCCTGCTCGCCACGTGGAGCAATCAGCTGCGGGTTATGGCAGTAACGACAACGCCAGGCGCAACCCTGGCAAAACAACACGCAGGCCAGCAGCCCTGGGTAATCGAGGGTGGTCAGGGGCACCATGCCCCCGACCCGTAACTCTCTGCTCACGCAGCCCGCGCTCGCACCGCCGACTCGGTGAAGTGCTGGCGTTCGAGGTGCTCGGACTGCTTGCCGGGGTTGAACGCGGTAACCGGGCGGTGATAACCCATCACGCGAGTCCAGACTTCGCAGCGTTGACGTTGCTCTTGCGGCAGTTGCTGGGCATTCATGGTGTTACTCCTTGTTGTGGGGGAAACGGAAGAATCTAAATATGGACCGGTTGCGTGCCCCTCCCTGTGGGAGGGGCTTTTTGTGGGAGGGGCTTCAGCCGCGATCAACCACAGGCCTTCTCTCCGCAGCTTTGCTGCTTCTGCAGCAACACCTCGTCGCATTTCGGGCAGAACTCATGCTCGCCATCCAGGTAACCGTGCACCGGGCAGATCGAGAACGTCGGGGTAATCGTCAGGTACGGCAGGCGGAAACGCCCCAGGGCACTACGCACCAGCTGCTTGCAAGCCTCGGTCGAAGAAATCCGCTCGGCCATATACAGATGCAGCACGGTGCCGCCGGTGTATTTACATTGCAGCTCGTCCTGCAGCTCCAACGCCTCGAAGGGGTCGTCGGTGAAGCCCACCGGCAACTGCGAGGAATTGGTGTAGTAAGGCGCCTCATCGGTGCCGGCCTGGAGAATGTCCGGGTAGCGCTTGCGGTCTTCCTTGGCGAAACGGTAGGTGGTGCCCTCCGCTGGGGTCGCTTCGAGGTTGTAAAGCTGCCCGGTTTCTTCTTGGAAGCGCACCAGGGTGGCTCGCACATGGTCGAGCAGATGCAAGGCGAACTCGCGGCCCCGCGGCGTGTGCATGCCGTCCTCATCGCCAGTGAAATTGCGCAGCATCTCGTGCAGGCCATTGAGGCCGATGGTGGAGAAGTGATTGCGCAGCGTGCCCAGGTAACGCTTGGTGTAGGGGTAAAGACCGGCGTCCATATGGTGCTGGATCACCTTGCGCTTGACCTCCAGGCTCTCCATCGCCAGCTCCATCAACTGATCGAGGCGCTTGAGCAGGCCATTGGTGTCGCCCTTATAGAGGTAACCGAGGCGCGCGCAGTTGATTGTCACCACGCCCAGGGAGCCGGTCTGCTCGGCCGAACCGAACAGGCCGCCGCCGCGTTTTAGCAGCTCGCGCACATCCAGCTGCAAGCGGCAGCACATCGAACGCACCTGGTTGGGCTGCATGTCCGAGTTGAGGAAGTTCTGGAAGTACGGCAAGCCATAGCGCGCCGTCATCTCGAACAGCAGGTCGGCGTTCTCGCTGTCCCAGGGGAAGTCATGGGTGATGTTGTAAGTCGGAATCGGAAAGGTGAACACCCGGCCCATCGAATCGCCGGCCTGCATCACCTCGATATAGGCGCGGTTGATCAACTCCATCTCGGCCTGCAGGTCGCCATAGGCGAAGGGCATTTCCACCCCGCCGATATAGGGGATCTGCTCGCGCAAATCCTCCGGGCACACCCAGTCGAACGTCAGGTTGGTGAACGGCGTCTGGGTGCCCCAGCGCGACGGCACATTGAGGTTATAGATGAACTCCTGAATCGCCTGGCGCACCTCGGCGAAACCCAGGTTGTCCTTGCGCACATAGGGCGCCAGGTAGGTATCGAAGGAACTGAACGCCTGGGCGCCGGCCCACTCGTTCTGCAGCGTGCCGAGAAAATTGACCATCTGCCCCAGCGCGCTGGACAAATGCTTGGGCGGCCCCGCCTCGACCCGCCCTGGAATACCGTTGAAGCCTTCATTGAGCAGGCTGCGCAGCGACCAACCGGCGCAGTAACCGGCGAGCATATCCAGATCGTGCACATGCAGATCGGCCTCACGGTGCGCCTGGCCGATGGCCTCGCTGTACACCTCGTCCAACCAGTAGTTGGCAGTGACCTTGCCCGATACGTTAAGGATCAAACCGCCGAGGGAATAACCCTGATTGGCGTTGGCGCGCACCCGCCAATCTTCGCGCGACAGGTACTCGTTCATCGACGCCGCAACATCCACCAGCGCCTTGCGGTCACGACGCAGCCGGCCGTGACGTTCGCGGTAAACGATATAGGCGCGCGCGGTCTGGTAGAACCCGGCCTCCATCAACACCCGCTCGACCCGATCCTGCACCTGCTCGACATCGACACTGGGCAAGTCCTGCAAACGCGCCAACACCGCATCGGCCAACTGCCCCGCCAAGGCCTGATCGAACTCCCCGCACGCCTCCCCTGCCGCGGCAATCGCCTGGGCGATCTTGCCGAGATCGAACGCGACTACGCTGCCGTCGCGCTTGCAAAGCTGCTGCGGGTGAAGGGCCATCTTCGTGCTGAGCATTCCGCCTCCTGACACTACATATAGGTATTTGTTTTCATACAAACACAAGATGCAGTGGAAGTTACGCGAGAAAAGCGGGTGCAAGATTGACTAGGATCAAGAACTGGGAAGGCTGGGGGGAGGAAAAGCGTGAGTGGTAGGCAGGCGATAGGCGCTACTGCATAGCCACTACAAGCAAGCCTATGCGCCGTGCGCGCTGCCATCGCTGTAACCGGGGCATTCTGACCTGGCTCCATCGCATAGTATTGGCTACCGTGGACATTCATGACCTGTAAAAGGAGGATCGGCGGATATCGTCGTTGCGATCCGTTAAATGACCTTCGCCGGAGAAATTTATGCCTGGATGCCAGAACTGTAAGATCGAAGTCGCACCGAATTTGTTCTACCGGCACCTGTCGATATGTGCTCCAAATGCCTTCGCGGGGCTGCCGCTGCAAGCGCGGCACTGGGCCCCGCACGAATTCGTCAAGAGAGGCTACTTCAACCCGTTCCCGGGAATACCTCATCCGCTCCAGCCGAAAAAGGATGTTATCTGGGAGGCCCTTGGAGAGCCCTGGATTCGCAAGAGCGTCGATACGGCGCTTGCGAATATTCTCTCATCGACCCCCAGGCTGCAGGGCTTCGACCACGTCGCCTTCAGGACCCGCATCGACATCTCAAAGGATGTGATTCAGCCTTGTGTCTACTATCGCAAGATGAGCCAAGGAGAGTGGGACGCGGTCAGGAACCTGCCTAATCCATTCCAGGGCACCTTCAACCATATCAATACCGACCATTATCGATACTGGATGTCGTCTTCCCTGCGAAAAGTTACCGCCTTCGGCAATGCAAACGCTGCGGATGCTGAAGGCATAGTCGTGAAAATCACCTTCAGCCAGGACCCGATCAACCTGTTCCGTGCCCGACTCGCTGCCCACCAGAAGCCTGGCGTCCAGGCGGACGCCAGCAAAGTAGCCGTCCACCGGGAAGGTTTCGCCGAGATCGGCAACATGAGCACGGATACCGATCTGGCAGAGGTGCTCGTGCCAACCAGGTTGCACCACAACCTGGGTTTCAC
>CAMPJN010000321.1 GCA_946886875.1 uncultured Pseudomonas sp. | reverse complement strand
GCAGCAGGGTGCGCACCACGCCGTACAGGGCGATCTGGTGCATGCGGTAGAGCGATACATAGAACATCCGCGCCAGCCAGCCTTCGAGCATCACGCTGCCGGTCAGGTTGCCCATCAGGTTGCCGACCGCGGAAAAGCTCGACAGCGAGATCAGCGAGCCATAGTCGCGATAACGGTATTCCGGTAGCGGTTGGCCGGCGATGCGCAGTTTCAGCGATTTGGCCAGCAGCGACGCTTGTTGATGCGCGGCCTGGGCGCGCGGCGGCACGTTGCGGCCTTCCTCGCCCGGTTGCGGGCAGGCGGCGCAATCGCCAAAGACGAAGATGTTGTCGTCGCGCGTGCTTTGCAGGGTCGGTCGCACCTGCAATTGGTTGATACGGTTACTCTCCAGACCGTCCAGATCCTTGAGAAACCCCGGTGCGCGAATCCCCGCGGCCCAGACTTTCAGGCTGGCGGTAATGGTCTGGCCTTGCGCGGTGCGTAGCGCATCGCGGGTCACCTCGCTCACCGCGGCCCCGGTCAGCACTGTAATCCCGAGCTTCTCCAGGGTTTTATGCACCGGCAGGCCGATGCGTTCGGGCAATGCGGGCAGCACCCGCGGGCCGGCCTCGATCAGGGTGATGCGCATGTTCTCGGGACTTATGCGATCCAGGCCGTAGGCGGCCAGTTCGTGAGCGGCATGATGCAGCTCGGCAGCCAACTCCACACCGGTGGCGCCCGCGCCGACAATCGCCACGTTGATCAGCTCGGTGCTGTCGGTTTGGTTGGCGTGGGCACGCAGGTAATGGCTGAGCAGTTGCCGATGGAAACGTTCGGCCTGTTCGCGGGTGTCGAGAAACAGGCAGTGCTCGGCTGCGCCGGGGGTGCCGAAATCGTTGGTGGTGCTACCGACGGCGATGACCAGGCTGTCGTAGCTCAGTTCGCGCTGCGGCATCAGCAGTTCGCCGTCTTCGTCGTAGGTGGCCGCCAGGACGATGCGCTGCGCTGCGCGGTTAAGGCCGCTCATGCAGCCGAGCTGGAATTCGAAATGATTCCACTTGGCCTGGGCCACATAGTTCAGCTCATCTTCCGACGAGTTGAGCGAGCCGGCGGCCACCTCGTGCAGCAGCGGCTTCCAGATATGGGTCAGGTTGGCGTCGACCAGGGTAATGTGCGCCTGGCGTCGTTTGCCCAGGGTTCTACCCAGGCGGGTAGCAAGCTCCAGGCCGCCGGCACCGCCGCCGACAATCACTATTCGATGGGACATGGGACATTCTCGCAAGGTTTAATAAAATCGCGGCGAGTGTCTGGGCGAGCGCGAAGCAGCTCATAGCACCAGGCGACTCAGAAGACGGCTCAGCAGGCCCAGGCCAATTACGGTAAGCAGAATGATCAGCAGCAGACGCCATACCCTGAAGGGTTGACGCTCGACTTGATGCTGTGGGGCACTCAGGTATTGATCGACGCGCTCTTGGTCGTCGGGGCTCAGGCGGCTGGACATGGATACCTCATAAGGTCGGCGCAGTGACGGTACCGCCCAGCTGCGCCGTGGATGCGGGCTATTCTAGCCGGGGGCTCGATAGGGACTCAACGCGCGGGTCGTGATTCAGACCCATAATGGCGCTTCACCGGTAGGCTCGCTTGTTGTTGCAGGCTTGCCGACCAGGCATCGTTCTGTCGGCATCGCTACCATCATAGACTGATGCCGACGTCGAAGAGCACGCTACGGCCGAGATTGTTACGCAGAAACGCTGGCGCATCCGGGTGGGCGAAGAGCACGCGGGCGAAGGTCGGGCCGACCAGCGACAGCGATCGCCAGCCTTGGCGCAAGTACTCTGTGGGCGGGGGGAAGTGGCTGTTGAAGTCCGGCACCGCGCGTTTCAGGCTGACGAAGGCCAGCAAGTCCAGCTCGCCGGGGTCGAGGCCGCGTTCCAGATAGTTGTGGGCTTTTTTGCGCAAAGTCGGCGCCAGACGGGCCTGTAGCTCGGCGGCGCCAATCCGCTTGGGCCTGGCTTCGCGGCGCACCAACTGGCTGAGGGAAAAG
Source organism: uncultured Pseudomonas sp. (assembly GCA_946886875.1). The sequence continues at coordinate 2,712 of CAMPJN010000321.1, read as the reverse complement.
GCGCTGCGACGGCGATCCAGCTCGGCGCGCCATTCATCGTTCAGGCGTCGTCCTTCGTCCAGCACGAAAAAAACCTCGAAACTGGCCTCGCGAAACAGCACATCCGGCGGTTCCTGTCCGGATGCACTGAACTCATCGAGGTGGTGTCTGACATTCAAGGCTTGGAGAAGGCGCTGACATACCCAACGCTCGCGCTCCCACTTGCGGGCATTGGAAAGAAACGCATTGGCCTGTTCGGCCTGGTGCGTCAGCAGACGCAGATAGTCGGAATCATCCATGGTTGCAAGCTTAGCGTGTGCGCCGAAGCGGTAGGAAGCCCGAGCTAAAGGTTTTTGCGGGGTGCGCGCTTATGAGTTCTTGTCGGTTGGAGGGCGCTTGTCGATCCTGCAGGCGAGCGGCATTCTTCTATCGCTAAGGGAGGGCGGATGCGCGCTATCTGCTCATCGTTTGGCGAATGCCGAGAATAACTCGTTCCGGAGGCCGGCCTAAAGGCCGTAGGCAATTCGCGCCGGGCGAGACAACAGCTGACTGGGGTAACGGATGATCGCTGCACAATTGCTCTCGCCAGGCACTCAGCTCGGTGGCTGGTTGCTGTATACGCCTTTGCTGCTGTGGGCGCTCTGGCGCGCGCCCTGGCTGGAGCTGTTCAGCGATCTGCGTCGTCAGCATTTGCTGTTCGGCACCGTGGTGGCGCTGTTCCTCCTATGGCTGCTGCGCCGCGATTTTGCCTCCGGGCTGTCCTACCACCTTATCGGCATGACCGCGGTGACCCTGTTGCTGGATTGGCCGCTAGCGATGGTGGCGGGCTTAGTCGCGCAGTTGGGCCTGTTGCTGCTCGGTCGCCAGGATTGGGCCGCCATGGGGGTCAATGGCGTGCTGTTGGTATTGATCCCGGTGGCTGTGACCGAACTCTGCGCGCTGCGGGTGGAGCGCTTGCAGCCGCGAAATCTGTTCGTCTATATCTTTTTCTGCGGTTTTTTCCCGGCGGCGCTGGCGGCCTTGCTCTGCGTCCTGGCGGGGCTGGGCATTTTGTGGGGCGACGGACTCTTCCCCATGCCGCCCTGGCTCTGGGATTTCATCGGCTACCTATGGTTGGTGATTTTTCCCGAGGCGTTTATCAACGGAATGCTGGTGACCGCGCTGGTGGTGTTCTGCCCGGATTGGCTGGAAACCTTCAATCGCAGCCGCTACCTCGCCGCGCCCTGGAAGGATGGTGATAAGCCGCAATGATGATGGATGCATGCGCGACTCTATCCATCACTCGGGCTTGATCCAGGTCAAACCGCGGTGCTGCCGGTCAGGCACGCTTGTCTGAGTCTTGATCTTTCGGAGGGGGGGGTATGGGTGTGCACGAGTGGGCCAGGCATGAGGTCGAGCAGAGCCTGCGGCGGGCAAGTGAGCGTGGCTTCGAGCCAGGGCTAGGTTTGCGCGCCTTGCTCAGCGCTGTGGTGCAACGCAGCAGTTGCGAACGCGAGGCGACAGATATGGCGGCGGAGTTGCAGTTCCTTGCCGAAAACCTGAATGAGCGTGATTACGCTTTTATGCGGCCTTGAGCGCCAGCGGCGCTGTCAGTATTGCGCGGCAGCCTGTAGCTCGGATGCAGTCCGGGAAGATCTGGCGTCTGGCGGGCGATTCCGGATTTCATCCGGGCCACAAAAAAATCTCAGTGCTGGCGTGGTGGCAGATCACTGGAGAACAACTCGTCTTCCAGTTCGTTACCCGGAATGGCATGTTCTTCCGACGCCCAGGCGCCCAGGTCAATCAACTTGCAGCGTTCGGAGCAAAAGGGCCGGTTGGGGCTTTGTGGACCCCACTCGACGGGCGCATTGCAGGTCGGACATTTCACTAAGGTGGGTTGGCTCATGGCTGGCCTCCGCATAACGTCAAATAAAATTGGTGCAGTCTTTCGACTTCGGCGTCCAGGTGCTTCAGGTCCTTGTCGTTGAGCAGTACATCGTCGGCGTGGCGCAGGCGCTCCTCGCGGCTGGCCTGGGTCTGCATGATCGCCTGCACCTGCTCGACGGGGCTATTGTCGCGCAATGTGGTGCGTTGCAACTGCAGTTCCGTCGGTGCATCGACCACCAGCACGCGCTGGGTCAACTTATGTTGGCCGGATTCGATCAGCAAGGGCGAAACCAGAATGGCATAGGGCGATTGCGCGCTCGCCAGGCTTCGCATGATTTCCTCGCCGATCAACGGATGCAGCAATGTCTCCAGCCAGCGGCGCTGTTCGGCATTCTCGAAAATAAGACCACGCAGTGCGCTGCGATCCAGTTGACCATTCGCTTGCAGTACGCCTGGACCAAAATGCTCGACTATCTTTTCCAGCGCCGGCTTACCGGGCTCGACCACCCAACGGGCCGCGTGATCGGCATCCACCACGTGCACGCCGCGCTCGATAAAACATTGCGCGACCGCACTTTTACCGCTGCCGATACCGCCGGTAAGGCCAAGAATCCAGGGTTTTGTCATCAGCTCGACGCTCTTTGGGCGATAAACGAGCGGCGATTGTAGTGCAGTCGTCCGCTTGCTGGCGAACGCCAGATGGCCCGCAGGCGCTGGCGGGCTGCGCCCGCCTCGGTCGAGAGGTAATGCCCGTAGGGCTTTGCGGCGCTCAGTCAGTTTGACCCGGCCAATTTATGCCAGTTTGAAGTCAGCTCGTAGATACCGTCTTGAGCCTCACCTCGCAATAGCAAGCGCCGGATCGAACGG
>CAMPJN010000320.1 GCA_946886875.1 uncultured Pseudomonas sp. | reverse complement strand
TTTCCGATATGGCCCCCAATATGAGTGGGGTAAGGGAGTCGGATCAGCCGCGCGCTATGTACCTGTGTGAGCTGGCCTTGGACCTTTCGTCGCGTGTGTTGCGCCCAGGCGGTGATTTTTTGATCAAGATCTTCCAGGGCGAGGGCTTTGACCTGTACCACAAGCAGGTACGGCAGATGTTCGACAAGGTGCAGATGCGCAAGCCGTTGTCTTCGCGTGATCGCTCGCGCGAGCAATATATGCTGGCACGCGGTTTTCGCGGAGTTTGAGTACTGTGCAGCCAGGGCGCTGATGGAGTTGCGATCCGCTCGGTTGTCGGGCTTTTTCTGCGGGTAAATAATTCGCGGATAAATAAAGGGTTACAGACGGCGTCTGCCCGGTGCGGGCGTTGTGTAGTAAGTTAGATCGGTACATAACTGGTCGTCATGCGAAGCACGCTTCGAGACGAGGCCTGCTGCAGAGGGTAGCTAATTGAACGACATGGCAAAAAATCTGGTCCTGTGGCTGATCATCGCGGCCGTCCTGGTGACGGTGATGAACAATTTCTCCAGCCCGAGTGAGTCGAACAAACTCAACTACTCGGAGTTTATCCAGCAGGTCCAGGATGGCGCGGTAAAGCGCGTAACCGTCGACGGCTACGTTATCAGCGGCGTGCGCGAGGACGGCTCATCGTTTGAGACAGTGCGTCCGGCGATTCAGGATAACGGCCTGATCAAGGATCTGATCGACAACAATGTCGAAATCGTTGGCAAGCAGCCCGAGCAACAAAGCATCTGGACCCAATTGTTGGTGGCCAGCTTCCCGATCCTGGTGATCATCGCGGTGTTCATGTTTTTCATGCGCCAGATGCAAGGCGGTGCGGGGGGCAAGGGCGGGCCGATGAGCTTCGGCAAGAGCAAGGCGCGCCTGCTTTCCGAAGACCAGGTCAAGACCACCTTCGCCGATGTTGCCGGCTGCGACGAGGCCAAGGAAGAAGTCAGCGAACTGGTCGAATTTCTCCGCGATCCCGGCAAGTTCCAGCGCCTCGGCGGGCGTATCCCGCGCGGCGTGCTGATGGTCGGCTCGCCGGGTACCGGTAAGACGTTGCTGGCCAAGGCGGTTGCCGGCGAAGCCAAGGTGCCGTTCTTCACCATTTCCGGTTCGGATTTCGTCGAGATGTTTGTCGGTGTCGGCGCATCCCGTGTGCGTGACATGTTCGAGCAGGCGAAGAAGCATGCGCCTTGCATCATCTTTATCGACGAAATCGACGCCGTCGGTCGTCATCGTGGCGCTGGCATGGGCGGTGGTCACGACGAGCGCGAGCAGACCCTCAATCAGTTGCTGGTGGAGATGGATGGCTTCGAAATGAACGATGGCATCATCGTCATAGCCGCCACCAACCGCCCTGACGTGCTCGATCCCGCGTTGCTGCGCCCGGGTCGCTTCGATCGCCAGGTGGTGGTCAGCCTGCCGGATATCCGCGGTCGCGAACAGATTCTCAAAGTGCATATGCGCAAAGTGCCGATGGGCGAAGATGTCGCTCCGGCAGTGATTGCCCGTGGCACCCCGGGTTTCTCCGGTGCCGACCTGGCCAACCTGGTTAACGAAGCCTCCCTGTTCGCCGCCCGCGCCGGTAAGCGTGTGGTGGAGATGAAGGAATTCGAGCTGGCCAAAGACAAGATCATGATGGGTGCCGAGCGCAAGACCATGGTCATGTCGGACAAGGAAAAGCTCAACACTGCCTTCCATGAAGCCGGCCACGCCATCGTCGGGCGTCTGGTGCCCGAGCATGATCCGGTCTACAAGGTGTCGATCATCCCGCGCGGTCGCGCTCTGGGTGTGACCATGTTCCTGCCGGAAGAGGATCGCTACAGCCTCAGCAAGCGCGCCTTGACCAGTCAGATCTGCTCGCTGTTCGGCGGTCGTATTGCCGAGGAAATGACCCTGGGCTTCGACGGTGTGACCACCGGTGCGTCGAACGACATCATGCGTGCCACCCAATTGGCGCGCAATATGGTGACCAAGTGGGGCCTGTCCGAGAAGCTCGGCCCATTGATGTACGCCGAAGAGGAAGGCGAAGTCTTCCTCGGTCGTAGCATGGGTAGCCAGCACACCAATGTGTCTGCCGATACGGCAAAGATGATCGACCTCGAAGTGCGCAGCATCATCGATGAGTGTTATGCCACTGCCCGGCGCTTGCTGGAAGCGAACCGAGACAAGCTCGACGCCATGGCCGATGCCTTGATGAAGTACGAAACCATCGATGCCGAACAGATCGAAGACATCATGAATGGTCGTATTCCCCGCGAGCCGCGCGATTGGAATGGCGGCGACGGCGATGCGGGTACTCCCGTGGTCAAGACCGATGAGGCGGATCGTCCAGAGAAGCCCATCGGTGGTCCTGCTGCCGAGCACTAAGGGCACCAATGTCTGACGCGCGTAATAGCAACCGGCTGCCTTGTGGCAGCCGGTTTCTTGATTTAACCCATCCGCAGGTGATGGGTATCCTCAATGTCACCCCTGATTCCTTCTCCGACGGTGGCCGTTTCGGCCAGCGCGATGCGGCCCTGCGCCATGCCGAAGCGATGTGGCGCGCGGGTGCGACCCTGATCGATGTTGGCGGCGAGTCGACCCGTCCGGGGGCTCGCGCAGTGTCGCCGGTCGAGGAGTTGGAGCGGGTCGCGCCCGTGGTCGAGGCCATTGCCCGCGAGCTGGATGTGATCATCTCGGTGGATACCTCGACGCCGGCGGTGATACGCGAAACCGCGCGTCTGGGTGCAGGATTGATCAACGATGTGCGTTCGCTGCAGCGCGATGGGGCGCTGGATGCGGCGGCCGACACCGGGCTGCCGGTGTGCCTGATGCACATGCGTGGCGAGCCGACCACCATGCAGCAGAATCCTCAGTACGCCGATGTGCTGGTCGAGGTGCGCGACTTTCTGGCCGAGCGCATGAGTGCTTGTGTGGCCGCCGGAATCGCCGTTGAGCGGCTGATCCTCGATCCGGGCTTTGGTTTCGCCAAGACCCTGGAGCACAATCTCAGACTGTTCAAGCATCTGGAAACCCTGCATGAGTTGGGGCGGCCACTGTTGGTCGGAGCCTCGCGCAAAAGCATGATCGGCCGGGTGTTGGGTCATGAGGTTGGCGAGCGGCTGTATGGCAGTCTGGCGCTGGCGGCGCTGGCGATAAATAAGGGTGCGCATATTTTGCGGGTGCACGATGTGGCCGAAACGGTCGATGTGGTGCGCATGCTGGCCGCAATCGAAGCAGCCGAATAAGTAATCAAGGAATCCTGGTCATGGCTAGAAAGTATTTTGGTACCGACGGTATCCGCGGGCGCGTCGGCGAGTTTCCGATCACTCCGGATTTCATGCTCAAGCTAGGCTGGGCCGCGGGCATGGCGTTTCGCAAGCAGGGTAAGTGCCGCATTCTGATCGGCAAGGACACGCGCATTTCCGGCTATATGTTCGAATCGGCCCTGGAGGCCGGTCTGTCTGCAGCGGGTGCCGATGTGATGCTGCTGGGGCCGATGCCAACGCCGGCCATCGCCTACCTGACGCGGACCTTTCATGCCGAGGCCGGTATCGTCATCAGTGCCTCGCACAACCCGCACCACGATAACGGCATTAAGTTCTTCTCGGGGCAGGGTACCAAGCTGCCGGACGAGATCGAGCTGATGATCGAGGAGTTGCTCGACACGCCGATGACGGTGGTTGACTCGGCGCAGTTGGGTAAGGTTTCCAGGGTCAACGATGCGGCTGGGCGCTATATCGAGTTCTGCAAAAGCAGTGTGCCGACAAGTACCGATTTCGCTGGCCTGAAAATTGTTCTCGATTGTGCCAATGGCGCGGCCTACAAGGTTGCCCCCAGCGTATTTCGCGAGCTGGGCGCTGAGGTCTCGGTGCTCTCGGCTCATCCCGACGGTTTGAATATCAATGACGGCTGCGGGTCGACCCATGTCGAAACCCTGCAGGCCGAGGTATTGGCCCGTCAGGCCGATTTGGGAATCGCCTTCGATGGCGACGCCGACCGGGTATTGATGGTCGATCACACCGGCGCGTTGGTCGACGGCGACGAGTTGTTATTCATCATCGCCCGCGATCTGCAGGAGCGCGGCAAGCTGCAAGGCGGGGTGGTCGGCACCCTGATGAGTAACCTGGGTTTGGAGTTGGCGCTGGCAGACCTGGGTATTCCCTTCGTCCGCGCCAAGGTCGGCGACCGTTATGTGATCGCCGAGCTGCTGGCGCGTAACTGGCAGCTCGGTGGCGAGAATTCCGGGCACCTGGTGTGTTTCCAGCACACCACCACGGGCGATGCGATCATCGCCGCCTTGCAGGTATTGCTGGCCTTGCAGCGGCGCGGCCAAAGCCTGGCCGAGACGCGGCAGGGGCTGCGCAAGTGTCCGCAGGTACTGGTCAATGTGCGTTTCGCCGGTGGCTTCGATCCGCTTGAGGACCCTTTGGTGCAAGGTGCGAGCGCACGCGTGACCGAGCTGATGGCTGGTCGTGGTCGGGTGCTGCTGCGTAAATCCGGAACCGAGCCTTTGGTGCGGGTGATGGTTGAGGGCGATGACGAAGCGCAGGTACAGGGCTATGCCGATGAGTTGGCCCGTGTTGTGGGTGAAGTTTGCGGCGTCTGATAAGGGTTGTCGGGCGCTTGCCGGGCGCGCTGGAAAGCCTGTTCGTGAGCTGAAGGCGTGCTCCATCCGTCTTCCGTTATTTCTATGTTATTGATTGGCTTGCCAGTCTTGGCGCTCTTGGGTAACATCTGC
>CAMPJN010000319.1 GCA_946886875.1 uncultured Pseudomonas sp. | reverse complement strand
CCTGGCGCTGGCCGGCCTTGATCACCGAGCTGCGGCAGATCAGCTTGTCGCCGATGGCCGGGGCCAGCAGGTTGACCTTGTATTCGCTGGTCACCACATCGCCGACCATGCTCGCCGCCGCCCAGGCGCAGGCGCTGTCGATCATAAAGCCGACCACGGCGCCGTGGACGAAACCGTGGTGCTGGGTCAGTTCCTTGCGCGGCAGCACTTCGAGGGCGATACGGCCGGGGCCGAAGTCGGTGAGGGCGAAGCCGATCATCTGGGCGAAAGGCGAATGTTGCAGCGCCTGCTCCAGGCGTTCGCGGGTCAAAGCGGTGGGCATGTCCATGGCAACTCTCCGGCTGAGTGAATGCTCAGTCTTGGCCGCTGCGGGCGACTCGGCAAACCCCATCCAGCGGCGTGATGGACTGCTATCACGCCGCGCCTTGACTTGCCTGTGCGGCTTCTCTAGCGTGCCCGGTTCAATTCGCTGACCCAGGAATCAGGCATGAGCGCCGCAGACAACGTCAAACTCGAAGCCGGCTGGAAAGAGGCCCTGCGCGAAGAGTTCGAAAAACCCTATATGAAGGAGTTGGGCGACTTTCTGCGCAGCGAGAAGGCGGCCGGCAAGGAGATCTACCCGCCCGGGCAGCTGATCTTCAATGCCTTGAATTCAACGCCGCTGGATCAGGTCAAGGTAGTGGTGATTGGCCAGGACCCTTATCACGGCCCCGGTCAGGCCCATGGCCTGTGCTTCTCGGTGCAGCCGGGAGTGGCCACGCCGCCTTCGTTGGTGAATATCTACAAGGAGCTCAAGCGCGATCTGAATATCGACATCGCCGCCCACGGCAACTTGCAGCATTGGGCCGAGCAGGGCGTGTTGCTGCTCAACACCTCGCTGACCGTCGAGCGCGGTATTGCCGGCTCCCACGCGGGCAAGGGCTGGCAGATGTTTACCGACAAGGTGATCGAGGTGGTCAGCGCGCACCAGGCGCACCTGGTATTCCTGCTGTGGGGCGCCCATGCGCAGAGCAAGGAACGTCTGATCGATACCAGCAAGCACCTGGTATTGCGCTCGCCGCATCCGTCGCCGCTGTCGGCGCACCGTGGCTTTATCGGTAACGGTCACTTCAGCCGCACCAATAAATTCCTCGAGCAGCACGGCATGACGCCGATCGACTGGCGTCTGCCGCAGGTGAGTGAAGCGGCTATTAGCTCATCTTGAAGAAGGCCAGCTTGTTACCGTCCGGATCGCGCACATAGGCGCCGTAGAAAGTCGGCATGCGCAATCCTGGCGCGCCTTCGTCGCTGGCGCCCAGCTCCAGGGCCCTGGCGTACAGCTGGTCGACCTGCTCTTCGCTCTCGGCGCTCAAGGCCACCATATTGCCATTGCCCTGCTGCTGCGGCTGGCCATCGTAGGGCAGGCAGACGCCGAACATGGGTTTACCGCGGCCGGTGCCGAACAATGCCAGACGGCCCATATCGATCACCAGCTTGGCGCCCAGCAGGCCCAGCAGTTCGCCATAGAAGGCCTTGGCCTTGGCCATATCCCGGGTACCAACAGTTACGTATCCAATCATTGCGCATGCTCCAGTTAGAGAAATCCGGCGGATCGAGAGGTGAATGGCGCCGGGGCGATAGCGAGCTTGCTCTTAACGGGCCGTGGCTGTCGAATGCTGTGTGCGCATCTATTGGCCGTTATTAACGGCGCTTATTTACATGCGCGGCGACCCGTCAGCTGGCAACTGTGGCCGAACAGCGTTGCTCGTTGAAATCGCCGCGCAGATCGCTCAGCCGTTGGCTCAATCGCTGGCGTTGTCCGGCATCGGCGCTGGCGAGCAGTTGGCTGAACAGGGTGGCGGTTGCCTGACGCGCATGTTCATAAGCCTCACGGTACTCCGCCCCGTAATAGGCTTGCGGCTCTTGCAACAGATGGCTCAGGCGCTCGGCGAAGCCAGGGCTATCGCGGTTTTGCAGGGCGGCGCGTAGTTGCCTTTGCCAGCGCAGGCGGTTATCCATCCAGATGCGGCTGTGGCCGCCCAAACGAGTGGCCCATTGTTCCAGATGGATTTGTTGCCGCTCATTCAATCGCCCCAGCCAGGGACGCAGGCGTTTTTCCAGGCGTTGCTGACGCTCCTGTATTTGCTTGGCCAGCGGCGGCTCGAGGAATTTCTCCCGGGCTTCGCGGTTTTTCTCGCCGAGCTCCGCGAATAGCTCGGCGACTTGCTCGTCGTCGAGGCTTTGCAGCAGGGCGATGGCGGTGGGCGTGATCTCGTGGCCGATGCGGGCCACTGCCGTATCGATTTCCGTGAGTTGCGCATTCAGCGCCGTCGCCGAGGGTTCGGGTTGTTCGAGTAAGGTTTGCGTACGTTGCAGCCAATCCAGATAGCGCGGCAGCTCGCTGCTGCAGTGCCATTGCAGGTGGGCTTGCAGCTGCGGTTTGAGCCAGGTTTTCTGCTCGCGGTCGAGATCCAGGTAATTATCCAGCCGCCAGGGGATCAGCCAGTCGAGGTTGTCATAGACCAGGGCGATCCGGCTGCAGGCCGTCAATGTCAGGCCCAGAGCAAGCGATAGCAGCAGGCAACGCAACAACGTCATGGCGGTCAGTCTCTGCGTTGGTGGCGAGATCAGGCGAACGCTGACTAACAGTGTGCTGAGGGGCAGGGCGTCGCCGCAGAAAGTAAAGGGCATCGCGAGAAACGATGGCAATAAGCAAAACGCTACAAGGCATTGCCCCACTCAGATCAAGTCTGAGCTGGGCAAGGGCCGGCACCGCGTGCGGTGCCGGTCGGTTCGGCTTCAGCCGTGGGCGTGGGTGCCACTGCTCCTGGCGCTACTGGCGTGGCGCTGAGGTTCCTTGGTATCGCTGCCCTGAGCCTGTTTTTCACCATGGGCCGCTGCCAGCGATTGGGCCTCGCGCAGATGCATTTCGAGCTTTTTCAGGGTTTCCTGGGCGAAGGCTTTGATCTCCTGGTCCTGGCCTTCCTGGATATAGCTGCGGAACAGCTCGATGGTTTGCTCATGCGCCACCACTTGGTTGTTGGCATAGGCCTCGTCGAAGGATTCACCCTCGCGCAACTTCAGGATCATTGCCTTGGCTTTGTTCATCAGGTCGGCTTCGTCGGCGACTTCCAGGCCCTTCTGTTGGGCGATCTGTTTCAGCTTACGGTTCGCCTCGGTGTGATCGTCGATCATCATCTGGGCGAATTTTTTGACATCTTGAGAGGTGCTTTTTTTCAGCGCCATCTTGGCGGCTTCGATTTCCGCCAGGCCCTTGGCGGAAGCCTCGTCGACGAACTCTTCGGTGGAACGGGCGGCCGCCTGGGTGAATGCGGAGCTGATGCTCAGCACCAGGGCAAGCATGCCGGTAAAGACGGCGGATATCAGTCGTTTCATTTTCGTTCTCCCAGTCTGGTCTGTCGTTTTGCGGCCAACTGGCATCACTCAGCACGGTGAGGTGCTAGCCAGGTACGAGCGGCGCATGAACCGGCTTGGTTGCCGTGTAGCTGTGACTGGCGGCTAAAAGCCCGGGTTCAACCAATTTGCCTGGACGGACAGCGGCCCGAAAAGCCGCGCAGCAGGCGGCTCAGGCCTTGTCTGAGCGCCCTTGCCAGAGGCGAAACAAGGGCTCGGCGAGAAACATCACCAGAAACAGGCGCAGTACCTGCAGCGCGGTGACCAAAGCTACCGAGAGGTGCAGGGCTTCGGCGGTCAGGCACAGCTCGGTGATGCCGCCGGGCATCATGCCGAGCATCAGCGAGGTCTGGTCCTCGCCGGCCAGCCAGCCGAGGCCTTTGGCCAGCAGCGCGGCGCTGAGCATGGCGAGCAGGGTGAACAGCAGGATGCGCGCGAGAAAGGCCGGCGCACTGCGAAAGAAGGCGCGGTCGAAGTGGCAGCCAAGGGCGCAGCCGATCAGCCATTGACCCGCCTGGCCGAGGCCATCGGGTAAGCCCAGGTGCAGATCGAAAGCCACGCTGGCCGCCGCGCAGACGATCAGCGGACCAAGCATCCAGGGGTTGGGCTGTTTGAACTTGCCCCAGAGCAACGCCAGCAACGCGCCCGTTGGTAGCAGAATGGCCAGCCACAACCAACTGACCGCCGCAGGTGCCGGTGGTGCTATGGGCGGCAGGCTCCAGGTGAAGATCGCCGGAATCAGCAGCACCACCAGGAGCAAACGCAGGCTGTGGGCGGCGGCGACTTTGGCGGTTTCGGCGTCATGCCGCAGCGCCAGGTTGACCATCTCGCTGGCGCCGCCGGGCATGCTGGAAAAGAATGCGGTGGCGCGGTCGATACCGGCCCTGCGCAGCAGGGCGATACCGATCAGGCTGAGCAGCAAGGTGCCCAGCGCACCGACGACTATTACCGCGAAGTGGCTGAGCAGCTCGCCCAGCACCTCGCTGGTGAAGTGCAGGCCGATGGCGCTGGAAACCAGCCATTGGCCGGTTTTGCGCCCGCCCGGTACTTCGCCGACCAGCCAGCCGCTGCAGCGTACGGCTATGACCGCCAGCAGCGAGCCGATGATCCAGGGCAAAGGCCAGCCCACCAGGCTGGCCAGGTAGCCGCCGACCAGGCCGATCAGCGGCGTGGCCCACCAGCGGCGCCAGTCAGCCTGGCCCGTAACCACTGGCTCAGGCATTGGCCAGCTGCGCCGCACGCCGCGAACGCCACCAGCGCAGGCCGGGCAGGCCCAACATCAAGGCGGTGAGGGTCCACAGGCAGAGGCTGATCGGACTGCTCCAGAGGATGCTCAGCTCGCCAGCGGAGATCGACAGGGCGCGGCGCAGGTTGTCTTCCATCA
>CAMPJN010000318.1 GCA_946886875.1 uncultured Pseudomonas sp. | reverse complement strand
AAGTCCGGGCGCCACCAGGCATAGAACGCATAGCTGCCGAGCACGATCACATGGGAGCGCCAGGAGTCCTTGACCAGGTAATAAATCATCAGGAACAACGGCAGGAAGAGAAATAAAAACACGTTCGATGTGAAGATCATGGCCGCACCTTTTTCCCTAGTCCGTTAGTAGCGCAGGACTGCGCCGAAGGAGAGTTGATAGTCGTCATCCAGGCCGCGTATCGCATCGCCGGCCCTGAAGTAGCCGGCGCTGAGCAGCAGGTCGAAGCTGAGCTGGCGGCCGTAGAAGGCAGTGGGGAACATTTCCCAGTAATAGTTGAGGTCCAATACCTGGCCGAGCGACTCATCGCCGCTAATGGCGCCGGAGGTTTCCAGCAGTTCGGGCGAGACCCTCATCGGCAGTTCGCCATGGCCATCGCGCAAATACAGGTCGGAGAGGCGAATGTCGAAGTAATGCCGGGGCAGCGGCCGGGTCTCCACGGCGAGACCATAGAACGCCAGGTTGCGCAGGTTGATGCCGATAAACGAACCGAGCAGGCCGCTGGAGTAAGTCTCGCGGCCACTGACCCGGTCGGACTGCAGATCGTTGAAGCCGAAGCCGTCGAACTCGTTGCTCGGTTTATCGGTGATGCCGCCGCGCAAGGCGAAGCGCGGCTGCCACGGCCAGTCGTCGAAGCGCTTGCCGATATCGCCGACGAATGCCCAGCCGCTGCTGTTCTGGCGCTCTTCGACGGCGCTGCCGTCGATGGTTTCGACACGCCCCTTGAGCGCAATAAGTTCCATCCGGTAATCGCTGATCACCCCCCAGCGCAGCTCGTCGCCATGGGCGAACAGGCCGGCGCGCCCGCCCTTGAAGTCGCGCGGGTCGTCGACGTCGGCGCCGGAGTGGTCGTATTCCAGCAGTATGCGCACGCCGGCCCAGTGCTGCGGGTGCCAGCGCCAGCTGTACTCGCCGAGGCCGTAGGCGATCGAGCGGGTGTTGTCCTCGAGGCTGAAGGCATCGCTGTTGTAGTTGTAGAAGCGCTGGCCCACGGCGATAAAACCGCTGGCGAAGTCGTCGAGGTAGTTGAGGCGCAGCGATTCCAGGCTGTCGTCCCACCAGATGCCGTAGTGGTCGGCGAAGCGCTGGCGGCCGACGCTGAGGGAGAAGCGCGGGTCGCCGCCGAGCAAATTGCGTTTGAGGTAGAACTCGCGCAGCTCGGCGTTGGAGTGCTCGACCTGGGGGCGTTCGCTGGCCGGGTTCTGTTCCTGGAACGGGGTGCTGGCCTGGCTCGAGTTGTAGTTCAACCATGCGCGGGCGAAGCCCTGCCAGACCGGCCATTCGGCTTGCGGGCTGAACCACGACAATGAAGGCTCGTAGCGCACGCCGTAGAAGGGCTCGTAGTCCTGGCCGAGGGTCGAATCCTTAGGTCCGTAGCCACCCTGCAGGCTCAATTTATGATGAATTTCAAAGGTGTCTGCGCTTTCCGCCGGCTCGCTGGCTTCGGCTTCGGCTTCGGCTTCGGCTTCGGCTGCAGCGGCAGTCGCGGCGTCGGTATCGGGCGGCGTCGGTTCTTCGGCTTCCTGCGCCCGGGCCAGTGCGCTGCATAGCAGCAGGATCAGGCCCAGGTAGTAGGTAGTTCCCTTGCTCGTATTGCTCGGCATACGGCTGCTTGGCATGCGGATCGTCCCCATCGCTAGATCTTCACAGTTTTCAGAATGTCTTCACGGGCATGCTCGGCATTGGCCAGCTCTTCGGGGCTGATTTCGCTCTGCAGCTCGGCGAGAAACTTGCGTGCGCCCTGCTCGCCGTAATCCACGGCGATGCGTGCATAGGCGTAGGCCTTGGCTTTGTCGTGGCAGATGCCCTTGCCGCGGGCATAGAGGGTGGCGATGCGATAAAAGGCCGAGGCGAAGCCCTGTACGGTGAGCTGCTGGTAGGCCTCGATCGCCTGGAACTGATCGACTTCGTCGAGGCCACCCATGCTGTGCAGCTCGCCGAGGTTGAGGTAGGCGTTCTGATAGCCTTCGGCGAGCAGGCCGCGAATCAGCTCGTGGGCCTTGAACGGGTCCAGCGTCGGCCAGTTGCGCACCAGATAGGCCGAGGCCCGCAAGGCGCGCCCCTGCTGCGATTGCAGCGCTTCGATGCGATCGAGCAGGGCGAACACTTCGTCGGCTTGGAACTGCTCGGCCTGCGACATCATGTAGCTGGCCTTGGATTGCATCGCCGCCACCGAGCCGCGCTCGCTGGCATAGTTGAGCCAGAGCAGCACGTCGTTGTCCTGCTCGCGGGAAATACCGCTGAGCAGACTGCCGATGCTTTGCACCACTGGCAGCGGCAGTTCGCTGATGCGCTCGCTGAGGCTCTTGGTGAACTCCGGGAACAGTTCGTCCTGGCGTTCGCCGAGAATTCGGTAGTAGCGCTCCACGGCGCGGGCGTCGACCAGCAGGGCGCGCCGGTAATAGCGCTGCGCCTTGGCCGGCTGGCCCTGTCGCTCGGCCAGCGCGCCGCGGTAGGTCAGGTCGCGGCAGTCCTCGATGCAGGCGCGTTGGTAGAGGTCGATCAGCGGTTCGACCTGCTCGGCCTTGAAGTCCTCGGGGTAGACCAGGAATACCTCGAGGGTGGTCGACAGGCTGGTGAAATCGCGTTGCTGCGGATAGCGCCGTACGGCTTCCTGGAAGAACTGCTGATAGCGCGTGCGGTAGTGGATATTGCCGTCCATCAGCGTGGCCAGGCTGCTCAGCGCGGTAAGCTCGCCGCGGCCTTGGTCGAAGACGTCCTGGTACAGCTCGATGGCCTCCAGCACACGCTGCGTATCGCCAGAGCCGGACAGGTGGTTGGCGAGCAGCAATTTCGCCCCGCGCTCGCCGCGCGCGACCAGGGCGCGCAGCTGCGGCTCGACCTCGGCGTGCGGGTCCTGGTGCAGCCGATAACGGATCTGCGCCAGGCTCTCGGCCTGCGCCGCGGCGCCCGCCAGCAAGGCTGTCAGGGCGCCGACGCAGAGCAGTGTGGAAATCAGCGGCCGCGACTGGTTCATGGCGCTCACCTACAGGCTACCGAGCTGCGCCGCGGCGAACGGCAGGCGCAGGTAGACATCCACCGCCAAGGGTTTGCGGTAGGTGTCGCGGGGCAGCGGCTGATCAGGGCGAATGGTCAGCTCCAGGGCCTGATTGAGGCTGTCCAGCGCCGAGTCGACCACGGTGCCGGCAATCGGCGTATTGCTGCCGAACAGGCTGAGGTCTACCGAGGACACGCGGCTGACATCCTTGAGCCGCTCGAAGGGGAAACTGGCTTTGACGAACAGGTCCTCGTCGGCCGGCAGCAGGTGCACCAGCTCATCGAGTTTGTAGGCGTAACCGTCCTGGCGCTTGTTGGGCAAATACACTTCGCAATCGCAAGGGCTGGCGATCACCGTCTCGATCAGCGAGCGGTTGAGCAGCGCCTCACTGTCAGCCGGAGCGAGGCGGGCCAGGGCTTCGAGATCCGCCGGGGTATTGATGCTGGTGGCCAGTTGTGTGGAGACGCTGGCGATCGGTTGGCCGGCGGACACCCGTTGATTGGCTTCGACCAGCAGTTTGACGTAGCCGTTCTCCGGCATGCTGACCACATAAGCGTTGCTGCTGACCAGCGCCTGGCTGGCGGCGACGTGGAAGAACAGCAGGTACAGCTTGTAGAACAGCAGGCTGGCCAGGAGCATGCCGGCGCAGAGGAATAACAGGCTGCCGAGACCGGCGCGCAGGCGTTCCCAACCGCCGCGTGGGCTGCCGTTCTTCTGCTTGCGTTGCTTGATGTAGTTCTCCCGCTGCAGCACATGCAGCAGGCCGTTGATGTCGGCGATTTCCCCGGACATATAGGCGCTGAGGATGTAGCGCAGGATGTCGCGCTTCTGCTCGTCGAGCTCGATGAATTCGACTCCCAGCAGCCCTTCGCGCTGCGACACCACTTTGACCTTGGCATCGATGTGCAAAACGATGGCGTTGAGGCGCAGGTGGATCGAGGCGAACAGCAGGCTGCCGGGCTTGAGCGGCTGCTCGCAGTGCAGGCCGGCGCCGCCGAGGGAGAGGTCTTCGATCGAACATTCGATGGGCGCGATGCCGCCGCTCAAGGTGACCTTGGCGGGCATCTTGCTGCGCACGTGCTGCCGCTCGTCGATGGCTTCGTGAACCATATTGGCGGACAGATTGCTGATGGTATTCATGGGTGTTCGCCTCACGATCAAAATTGGGTGGCTTGCAGCAGCAGGGCGACGGCGCCAAAAAATAGCGAGACGGCGGAAGCCAGCATGGCCTTCGAAGTCCAGCGGTTGAGGGTCAGATCGAGCCCGGCGGCACCGCCGCTCAAGGTGGTCTTCTGCCGGGTCCAGCTCTGTTGATCCATATGGAACAGGGCGTAGACCTTCATCAGCGAGCCGAGAATCTGGTTGTAATAGAGAACCAATGGGTAGAGCGGATCGACGCGGTGCTTGCTGAGCAACATCGTCAGCGTCACCAGGGTCCGCGACAGCAGCACCCAGAACAGGTAGGCGAGCAGGATCTGCGCGCCGAAGATCAAGGAGGCGATCAGCGAGGCGGTCAGCCCGAGCAGGCTGGTCCACATCGATACGCGTTGGTCGTAAAGCACATACATGGTGAACATCCCCAATTGGCGAAAGCCCAGCAAACGGGTGGCGCGAAAGTTCTGCCGTAGCGAGTTGCCGTACCAGCGGAACATCAGCTGGCGGGTGGCGCGCAGGAAGTTGTTGTCTGGTGGATGCTCGACCGTGAGGGTGTTGCTGTCGGGTACGTAGAAGGTGTCCCAGCCGG
>CAMPJN010000317.1 GCA_946886875.1 uncultured Pseudomonas sp. | reverse complement strand
GTACATATAGCCGAAATCGAACAGGTGCACGCGGCCATCGTCGAGGGTGTTGCCGGGGCACAGGTCCCATTCGAACAGGCCGCCGAGCAGCAGCGCGCCGAGGGCATCGAACAGCTCGAGTAATTGTCGTTCGCGCCATTGCTCGATCGCCGTGCCGGCGATCCAGGGCGACAGCAGAACGCCGTGGCGCAGGCTGGCGTACTGGGTGTCGACGATGCCGCCGAGGCGTTTGCCGAGCTGGGCATCCTGCTTCAGCTGGCGCAGGTCGGCGCGGCGCTGGATCTCGTTGAGGAAACTGGTCTGGCCGTCGGGGTTCTCTACTCGGCAGCGGGCGCGGGCGCGCTTGAGCGTCCAATCGCGGCCGCCCGCCTTGATCCGGTAGACATGGGCGGTCAGGCCGCCGGCAAAGCGCTCGCGCACATAGGTTTCGTCGCCCTGGGTGGCGGTCAGCTGTTCGAGCGGCAGCGGGCAATCTTCTGGACTACCGATTTCCAGCTCGGCACCGCTGGCGACAAAGGCCAGCTGGCTTTGCCTGCGTTGTTCCTGGGTCATGGCTTGCTGCTCCTGGGTAATGATGGGCGGACGACCCTTCGGCCTGCATTCGCCACGGTGTTGCGCCTCTTATCAAACAGGGGACACAACGCGTAACTGGGACATGGCGTATCTCAACGGCCCTGCACGATGATCACCTTGTCGCCGCTGGCTTCGCGGACAAAGGCGTAGGGCTGCTCGGACAACTGTCGATGGCTACCGGTGCCGATCGCCGGATGGCGTGCGCGGAACTGGCCGAGGCGGCGCCAATGTTCGAGCAGCGCGGCAATCTGCGGTTTGTCGTGATCGCTCCAGTTCATATCCGAACGGGTGCCCTGAAAGGGGTCTGAGCCACTCGGCCCGAGCGCCCGCGCGCTCTCGTCGCCGTAGTAGATCTGTACCGCGCCGGGACTGAGCAGCAGGGCGTTGGCCAGGCCCTGCTGGCGCGCCAGATGATTCTTCTGTTCGGCGAAGAACAGCGCGGTGTCGTGGGACGAGGCATAATTCATAAAGTTGTGACCGGGGTTGTTCGCCAGCAGCTCGGCGTAGTGCTTATAGCTGCCCTCGGCCTGGCGCAGGCAGTCGCTGGCCTTGGTCGCGGTCTCCTGCTGGAAGGCGAAGTTGATCAGGGCGTCGAAGCCGTTGCGCTGGTAGTCACTGGTTTCCGGGCCGTGGCCGAACACCTCGCCGACCATCCAGAACGGCTCGCCGGCCATCGGATCGTCCGGGTTGGCCTTGGCCCAGTCGGCGCGGGCTTGGTCGGCCTCCGCGCGCAGTTCGGCCCAGGCTGCCGGCTCGACATGCTTGACGGTATCGGCGCGAAAACCATCGACGCCGAATTCGCGCACCCAGCCGCTCAGCCATTCATTCAGGTAGTCGCGCACCCGGTAGCCATCGCGCGCCACGGCGCGGGTCGGCTGCTTATGCTGGAGAAAGGCAGGCAGAGCGACCGGCGCCTGACTTTCCGTACGGAAATCCGCCAGAAACGCCAGCGAACCCTTGAGCGGATCGACCAGCACGCTGGGCGGCGTCGGGTAGTCGGCGATGCCGGCACGTACCCAATCCTTACCCCACCAGTTGGCCCAGTCCGGGTGCTGGTAGTCGAGCAGGTTGTGGTAGGCGTGCTGGCTTTCGAAGCTCTGCGACTGCCATTGCGTCCACTGTGCGGGCAGGTACTGGGCCATGCCGTCGCGCAGGCCGCCGAAGCCGAATTGCTGCATATCGGCCAGGGTCGAGTAGCCGGGGTGGTTGAGCACCACATCGAAAAGCACGCGGATGCCACGGGCATGGGCCTGGCGGATCAGTTCGCGCAGCTCGTCCTCGCTACCCATATTGGCGTCGAGCTGGGTGTAATCCAGGGCGTAGTAACCGTGGTAGGCGTAATGGCGGAAGTCGCCTTTGTCGCCGCCGCCGACCCAGCCGTGGATCTGCTCATAGGGCGCGCTGATCCACAGCGCGCCGATGCCCAGCTCGGCGAGGTAGTCGAGTTTGCCGGTCAGGCCCTTGAGGTCGCCGCCATGGAAGGTGCCGATCTCCTGCTCGCCGTCGGGCGCGCGGCCGTAGCTGCGGTCGTTGCTCGGGTCGCCATTGGCGAAGCGGTCGACGATGGCGAAATATACGCTGGCGTTGCGCCAATCCCAGATGGCGCTGGCCGGCGCATCGGCAGCTTCAAGCAACAACAGGCCGCCGCTTGCGGGCGCGGGCTTCAGGCGGATATGGCCGTTCTCGACCAACGCGCTTTGCCCGCTATAGGCGTCGCGCAGGCGCTGGCCATTGGCGAACACGCTGGAGACATCGACGCTCAGCGCTTCGTCGTTCCACGCCGCGCAGGCGCTTTGCTCCTGCGTGACCTCGCTGCGTACCGGCAGCAGGCGCAGGTGCGCATCCTCGTCGGTCTGTACCAGCAGGCGATAGCGGCCGGCTTCGGTCACCACGAAGTCGAAACGGCTGGCGGTTCTGAGGTCGAAGCGCTGGAAGGTTTTCAGGGCTTCGCCGACGCCATCGCGCTCGCCCAGTTGCAGCACGCCGGGCGTCAGCTGCAGTTCGGCGGCGAAGCGTTGCCCGTCAGGCGCCTGGCTATCCAGTTGCTGCCAATCCAGGGCCAGCGGCTGGCCATCGAGCCGGACATCGAGGTTCGGCTGGGCCAGGGCGAGGGAGAAATGCAGGCTGACGCAAAGCGCCAGCAGGCGCTGACCAAGTAGACTGAGCGCAGGCATTCGGAACTCCGCAGATAGGGACATTTGCCCGCCATTTAGCCGCGATCCAGTCCGCTTGTGCAGGCTGAGACGCGGCGAAATCCAGCGGTTCGCCGGGCCAGCGGCTGGCAAACTACGCCCCGCTTCTACGCCCCCTCATCCTCCGCGCGGGGAGGATGTGCCGGTATTTAAGCTGGCCGACTATGGGCCCACTGCGAAACCGCCCAGCGGCAGGCAGACATATGTTGTGGATCAAAAATAACAAGCCACGAGGGAACACCCATGAACAAGAAGCTGTTTGCTGCAGCCGTTATCGGCCTGTCCGCCACCCTGAGCCTGCCGCATTCGGCCCTGGCTGCCATTGAAGAAGGCAAGCTGGTCATCTGGATCAATGGCGACAAGGGTTATAAAGGTCTGGCCAAGGTCGGCGAAAAATTTACCGCCGACACCGGCATCAAGGTCGAAGTCGCGCACCCCGACAGCGCCACCGACAAATTCCAGCAGGCCGCCGCCACCGGCAACGGCCCGGACATCTTTATCTGGGCCCACGACCGCTTCGGCGAGTGGGCCAAGAGCGGCCTGCTCGCGCCGATCAATCCGAGCGCCAAGAGCAAGGCCGAGATCGCCGACCTGGCTTGGGATGCGGTCGGCTACCAGGGCAAGCTGTGGGGCTACCCCATTGCGATCGAAGCGCCCGCGCTGATCTACAACAAGGCATTGGTGAAAACCCCGCCGGCCAACTTCGATGAAGTTTTCGCCCTCCACCAGGAGCTGGCCAAAGACGGCAAGCGCGCCATTCTCTGGGCCTACAACACCCCCTATTTCAGCTGGCCGCTGCTGGCGGCCAACGGCGGTTATGCCTTCGGCAACGACGGTTCCGGTTATGACGTGACCAGCACCGGGGTGAACACCGCTGGCGCCAAGCAGGGCGCAGCGGTACTGAAACGCCTGATCGACGAAGGCGTGATGCCCAAGGGCGCCGATTACAGCGCGGCCGAAGCGGCTTTCAATAAAGGTGAGTCGGCGATGTTTATCAGCGGCCCCTGGGCCTGGGCGAACGCGCGCAAAAGCGGCATCGACTTCGGTGTGGCGCCGATTCCGGCGGTTGGCGAGGCCAGCAGCAAGCCGTTCTCCGGGGTGATGGCGGCGACCCTCAATGCGGCCAGCCCGAACCAGGCGCTGGCGGTGGAGTTCCTTGAGAACTACCTGCTGCAGGTCGAGGGCCTGAAGACGGTCAATGCCGATGTGCCGCTCGGTGCGGTGGCGAACAAGGCCTATATGGACGAGTTGGGCAAGGATCCGCTGATCAAGGCCACCTTCGACAGCGCCCAGCAGGGCCGGCCGATGCCGAATATCCCGGAAATGGGCGTGTTCTGGTCGGCCATGGAACCGGCGTTGACCAATATCACCTCGGGTCGCCAGCCGGTGGACGCGGCCCTCGATGACGCCGCCAAGCGCATCGTCAAGTAAACACCTGCCGCCGGTGCGGTTAACCGGGATGCCGTGACAGGCATCCCATCCTGCGAGCTTGCGCGGTATATCCGCTGTTCTTATCCGGCGCTCAGCGCCAATCCGCCCCCCGAAGCGGGGGACGATAAGGTCGGCAGCGCTACGCGAATTGCGGGTTAATCGTCACCGGCTGCGCGCTATGAGGCTAAGATTCCGATGTCTGCCGTTAACCTGTCTGTCGAGCTGCCCAGCCCTGCCATGTCGAAAACCCTGAGCGCCGTGTCGTTTGCCGTTGTCCTGCGTTGGGCGGTCTGGCTGCTTTGCAACGGGCTCGCGTTGTACCTGGTGGTAGCACTCTATGCCCAGGGGCAAACCGTGTTCGCCCTGCTCGGGCTGGTGGTTTGCGGGCTCGCCAGTTTCATCTTTATCAACCAACGCGCCTATGCCCACCGCTACATTTTTCCGGCGGTGGCCGGCATGCTGGTTTTCGTGATTTTTCCGCTGCTGTACACGGTGGGCATCGGCTTCACCAATTACAGCGGCGACAACCTGCTCAGCTTCGAGCAGGTGCAGCGTTACCACCTGCGCCAGACCTACGTGGCCGGCGA
>CAMPJN010000316.1 GCA_946886875.1 uncultured Pseudomonas sp. | reverse complement strand
CCCATCACCTCCGGCCAGGAGCAAAGCGAAACCGGCAGAGGCGCTGCAGAGGAGCAACCGACAATGCAACAGATCGTGATGACAATTGTGCTACTGGGCCTGTTGAGCGGTTGCGTCCAGCCTCAGTCCCAACCGGAACAACCCAGGGTCAACGGTACCTATCTGGTGATCGAAAACAGCCAGGCCTGGGCGGTATTGGTATTCGACGGCAAACGGGTGGAGGAACGCGGCACTGTAGTGGATGTAATCAGGCTGCCCAGCGAGCATGCAGCGGTCGCCGCCAGTTATGTCATCGAAACTCCCAATTGCGGCCGGGTACAGTGGCTGACCGAGCGTAGCGATGCGGCGGATGGCGCGACTTCGCTGATGTTGCTGCGTAACAATCAGCAGCTTGAGAACGCCGGTTGCGTAATTGGTGCCGGCTTGAGCCAGGTCTGGACGGTACTGGACTACTCGGGCTGAGCCGGGCTGCTGTCATCCAGCGACGGGGTGCAATGGAGTAGACATACGACGCTACTCACATTGCTACAGATTCCCGATCGCCGAGCCCTCAGGGGTTGACCACGATGGATAGTTTCTTCGAGTAAGTGCTGCCGTTGGCGTCACGCACACGCACCATGAACTCATTAGGGACCGGCGATGCTGTGCCGGGAAGGGGCGCGCCGTTGATCACCCCATTGGGGTGCAATGTCAGGCCCGCTGGCGGAAAACCGCTGACCAGCGACCAGGTGCCGCCGCCTACACCGCCCTGGGACAATAGCTGAAGGCTGTACGGGATATTTACCCCGGCGTAGGGCAAAGCTTCGCCAGAGGTGATCACTAGACCATTGGCCGGATGGCTGGTGGCCAACAAATAGAATTTCGCCAGCCCGCCTTCAGTACTGCTGCTGCCGTAGGTATGTAAATAGGAGCCGGCCTTGAAGTACATGCCGACGCCATCCCAGGAGGGGTCCATGACCATGGTCGCCGGGATGCCATTATTGGCCGACACCGAGGCGACTGCCGACCCGCCTGGCTGGCGTTCCACCTTGATCAGGTAACTGAAGATCTGTCCCAGTTTGACGTTGTTGGCGATCACATGGTGGGTATAGGGTGGGCCCAGCACTGGCGTGCCTTGCAGCTTGGTCATCAATTGCCCTGTTTGCTTATTTGCATCGTAGCGGTAGTAGACCAAGACCAATGGCGCCGCGTCGAAACCATGCACCTGGCCGACAATGAGGATGCCGTCGCGCGGTACCTGCATGACGCGTAGTTTTGCTTCGAGCATGGCGGTGCCGGAGCTGTCCCAGTTCACCGAAAGGTTACTGGGGTCGATCAGTTCCCGGAATTCATTGCGCGGGTGCTTGGAACCTCCGGCCGTGACGCCGTTAACCGGCGTCCATAGTGTCATTGCACCGTCCGTATCGGTGTAGTACCAAGGGGCGAGGGTGAAGCCGCTCGGGCCACTGAGGTGGATGGGGGCAATGCTGAGCAGACCGCCAGTGGTTGGATTCGCCACCGGCATGTCCAAGCGCCAATTCTCCAGGGCGAAATTGCCGCCAGGCGGAAGATTGGGCGCGAGTTCGGCATGGCTCTGGTTAATCACCAGGCTGAACAGGGCTGCGGGCAGGAGGGTTTTGCTGGCAGACAGAAGAGTGCGATAGCTGGTCATCTTGAGATCATCCTGAAAACAGATGGCGGGGAGGTTTTTGGCCGCTCCTGGCTGCGATCCTGCATAGACCAAAAAACGCCGATCGTTGCGCGTCGGAAATGCTTACAACGCCGGCGGTAGAGCTGCTGACGTTTAGACTGCGAGAGCTGTATGAAAGTCCTACCGCTGGTTGCCAAATCACTGCCGTTTGTCAGCTGGCGATGGGGTAAGAGTGTCTAGCTAGAGCTACAGCGCTAATCGGTGGCGCCCACTCAGATCCGTTTAGGGGCTGAGTGGGCGCTGGCGATTATTTTTCGCTGGTGGTTTTAGCTGTTTTGCTTGCGGCGGGTAGCAGACCGTCGGCACGGAACATCGCCTTGATCCCGCGTAGGGCTTGGCGAATACGGTCCTGGTTTTCGATCAGGGCGAAGCGCACGTGATCGTCGCCGTAGTCGCCAAAGCCGATGCCCGGCGACACGCAGACCTTGGCGTCCAGTAGTAGCTTCTTGGCAAAATCCAGCGAACCGAGTTTGGCGTAGGCGTCGGGAATTTTCGCCCAAACGTACATCGAGGCTTTGGGGTTCACTACCATCCAGCCGATTTCGTGCAAGCCTTTGACCAACAGGTTGCGGCGCTGGCGGTACTGCTCGGCGATATCGCGCACGCATTGCTGATCGCCTTCCAGGGCGGCGATAGCGGCCACTTGCAGCGGGGTGAAGGTGCCGTAGTCGTGATAGCTCTTGATACGCGCCAGGGCGTTGACCAACTCTTTATTGCCGACCATGAAGCCGATGCGCCAGCCGGCCATGTTGTAGCTCTTGGACAGGGTGAAGAACTCCACGGCTATGTCCTTGGCACCCGGTACCTGCATGATCGACGGCGCCTTCCAACCGTCGTAGACGATATCGGCATAGGCCAGGTCATGGATCACCAGCACGTCGTACTGCTTGGCCAGGGCAACCACGCGCTCGAAGAAGTCCAGCTCCACGCACTGCGCGGTGGGGTTGGAAGGGAAGCCGAGGATCATCATCTTCGGCTTGGGAATCGACTCGCGAATCGCTCGTTCCAGC
The DNA here is from genome assembly GCA_946886875.1 of uncultured Pseudomonas sp. Next base: position 2,105 of record CAMPJN010000316.1, on the reverse strand, counting down.
TCGGCGAAGAAATCCACACCGGGGATCAGCGGCACCGAGCGTACCTGAGCGCCGGCGATCACCGCGCCGTAGATATGGATCGGGTAACTGGGGTTGGGCACCAACACAGTGTCGCCATGGTCGAGAGTCGCCAGCATCAAATGCGCCAGACCCTCCTTGGAGCCGATGGTGACAATGGCCTCGCTTTCAGGATCTATCTCCACCGCGTAGCGATCCTTGTACCAACGCGAAATGGCGCGGCGCAGGCGTGGAATGCCGCGGGAAGTGGAATAGCCGTGGGTATCCTCGCGCTGGGCGACCTGCACCAGCTTCTCGACGATATGCGGCGGCGTGGCGCCGTCGGGATTACCCATACTGAAGTCGATGATGTCTTCGCCGCGGCGACGGGCGGCCATCTTCAGTTCGGCGGTGATATTGAAAACGTAGGGGGGGAGTCGATCGATGCGCGCGAAACGGCGCGGAGCTTGGTCAGCCATGTTTGCCTCGAAACGTAAGCGCCCGGAACCGTCCGAGCGACGTTGGCCACTGCGGTGGCCAGGCGGCGAAGATAAACGCAGCGCCTGGCGCTTGTCGAGTGGATTTTTGATGCCTCCAATGGGCGCTGTGACTCAGGCCGGTGTGATGCGTTTGAGGTCGCGCAACAGCTCGATCAGCGCTTCGATATCGGCATCGCTGGTGCGCCAAGACGACAGGCTGAGGCGAAACGCTGGGCGTCCCTGCCAGACGGTCGGGCCAAACCATACCTGGCCCGAATCCTGGGCGGCGATGCGGATAGCCAGGGTTTGTCGATCACTGTCGGCGCGCACCAATACCTGGTTCAGCACGACCCGGTTGAGTACCTGATAGCCGGCTGCGCGCAGCTGGGTCGCCAGATGACCGGCCTGGCGGATGTGTCGGTCAATCATTTCGCGCAGGCCGGCGCGGCCGAGAGAGGACAGCGCCGCCCAGATCGGCACGCCCCGCGCGCGGCGGGAGAACTCCAGGGTCAGGTTCTTCTGCGCATCCTTGGAGGCGCTTGCGTAGACCGCATCACTGTTCATCGCACTGGCCAGGGCATCGCCATCGCGGCAGATGGCCATGGCGCCGTCGTAAGGGGTGTTCAGCCATTTATGCCCGTCGGTGGTCCAGCTGTCGGCCAGTTCGACGCCTGCGGCGAGCTCCGCCGAAGATGACACGCGTGCCCACAGACCGAAGGCGCCGTCGACATGAACCCAGGCGCCAGCAGCCTTGGCCTGCGGGATCAGCTCGGCGAAGGGGTCGAACTCGCCGGTATTCACCTCGCCGGCCTGTAGGCAAAGAATGCTCAGCTCATCCAGTTCCGGTAGTTGGGCAGGGTCGACCCGACCATGCTCATCGGTAGGTGCGACTACCAGGCGCTTGATGCCGAAACCGAGGATGCGCAAGGCTTTCTGCACGGTGATATGGCAACTGGCGGAGACCACCACGCGCACCTGCGGCGCGCCGACCAGTCCATCGCCGTCGAAGTCCCAACCTTTGCTAGCGAGCAGGCTTCTGCGTGCCGCCGACAGGCATGCCAGGGTACAGGCGGTGGCGCTGGTGCCGAAGCCCACCGCACTCGACGACGGCAGGCCGAGCAGCTCGAGCACCCAGCGCCCGGCGACTCGTTCCAGGGTATCGGCGACCGGCGAGTTGTCGAACGACGAGGCGCATTGATCCCAGGCCAGCACCATGCGTTCCGCCGCAGCGGCGGCGGGCAGCGTGGCACCGATAACGAAGCCGAAATAGCGCGGCCCATTGGAGGCCACGGTTGCCGCCGAGCCGATTTCATCCAGACGTTGTAATACCTGGCTGGGCGGGCAGCCGTGTTCCGGCAGCGCCTCGTCGAATGCGCGCAATCCGGCGATGGCCGCAGGCGGTGGAAATACCGGGCGGTTCTGTATGCCGTCGAAGTAATTCAGGGCACGGCGATCGGCGTCGGCCAGGAGCTGACGTTCTTCGTTATGGTTGGGCATGGATCGGGGTTCTCGCTGTCGTCGGATTTTTTATCCTAGTCTCGACAGGGCCAGAGCAGCAGTCACACCCCTGCATGGATAGGTCCGTACAGTTGCGCGTGGAGCTACAAGGCGATGGGAACAGTCTTCAGT
>CAMPJN010000315.1 GCA_946886875.1 uncultured Pseudomonas sp. | reverse complement strand
CCGTAGCCCAATTCACCGGTGGTTCGGGCTCCGATACCCTGCTGAATATCGAGAATCTCACCGGCAGCAAATACAACGATACGCTGGCCGGCAATTCGGCCGCCAATACTCTGAACGGTGGTATCGGCAACGACACGCTCTCCGGGGGAGCAGGTAACGATCTACTGATCGGCGGTCTCGGTACAGACACGCTCTATGGCGGCTTGGACGCAGACCGGTTCGACTTCAACGCCTTGATTGAAATGGGACTGGGCTCGCTGCGTGATGTGATTGATGATTTCAATAGCAGCGAAGGTGACAAGATCGATCTGTCGGCCCTGGATGCCAACACGGCAACCGCGACCAACGAAGCCTTTAGTTTTATCGGTTCATCGGCATTTAACAGCTCCAACGCGGCCGGAGAGATACGCTTCGCCGACGGCATTCTATACGGCAGCACCAATACCGATGCGAACGCCGAATTTGAAATCCAGCTGCTGGGCGTTGCCTCACTGAACAGTGCCGATCTAGTTGCCTGATCTCGCGACATAGCCTCTGTCAGCCCCTCGCGGGCGACAGAGGCGTTCTCTCTTAGAACAGCGCCTGAACCTCTCGCAACACCGCCAGAGTCATCCGCCCAGTGCGAGTATGCAAATTGACGTAGCTCTGCAGCATCGCCAGTTTGGTGTCGAGCAGATCGCGTTTCGCCGCAAACAGTCGCTGCTGTGCATCAAGAATTTCCACCGTCGATCGTACGCCAGCCTGATAGCCTTTTTCCGCGGATTGCAATGCCCGTTGGCTGGAGCGCACCGCCGTCAAAAGCGCCTTGCTCTTCTCGAAACCACTCACCACACCTAGATAGTCGAGTTCAATATCTTCGACTAGCCGCTGTTGTTCGGCGTCATATTCCGATTGAGCGCTATAGAGTGCCGAGTGAGCCCTCTCGACCGAGGCACTGACTGCTCCTCCCTGGTACAGGGGAATATCGAGCAGCAGCCCCACATAATAAGTGGACTGCCGCTGAGAGAACTCGTTGAGGTCACTCTTTTCGGTATGGGCAAGCTGTCCGGTTAGAGCCACCGTGGGGTAATGGCCTGCCTTCTGCAATTTGAGGTCAGCTTCGGCTAGCTGAACCGAAGCACGCCGACGTCCCAATAGCGGGCTCGAATCGCGCGCCTGACGCAGCCAGTAATCAAGATTCCTCTCACCGGCCAACGGACTCACAATCGTGATTTGCTCCCGCATGTCGAATATTCTCGTCACGACAATGCCGGTACGCCCCGCCAGCTTGCGCAGAGCCGCATGGTGCTGAGCTTGTAACTCGATCTCCTGGACGCGAATCAAATCCAGTCGCGCCTGAGCTTCCTCTGTATCGGTAATAGTGCCTTCACCGGCCTCGAACAACCGCTTCGTCTGTTTGACCAAAGCATTGATCGAGGATGTCTGCTGCCCCGCGAGCTTTAGTTCATTCTCCATCCGAGCGACTTCAAAATAGGACTCGATAACTCGCTCAAAAAGTTGCTGGCCGGCAATCTCGTATTGCACCGCCCCCATTTCGCCCTGGGTTTTGGATTGCTCGTAGGATGCCCACCGCCCTTTATCGTATAGCGGCTGACTGATTGCCAGAGTGGCCATATCTGCGCTGAACTGGTCATTCTGATTGCCTTGCTGGGCCTCCCCATCTAGCAGACCGCCACGCCCAAAACGGGAGCTGATTCCAACTCGGGGTAACAGGCCACTTCTGCCAATCGCTTCCTCATGTTGAGACGCTTGGTAGTTATGAACGGCGATCTGATAAGTCGAATCACTTTGCCGAGAGGCCTCGTAGAGATCGACCAGAGATAAAGCTGAATCATCGGCCCAAAGAAAGTTCGACCAAAACAGGCTGAATAAGACCATCCATCCGCGCGCCATCATTCCTCCTTGAAGGCCCCGACAAGACGCTCGGTAATAGGTCGCATCAAATAGTTCATCAGGGTGCGCTCGCCAGTCTTGACGATCACCTCTGCCTGCATACCTGGCTTAACATCAAGCCCGGCTTCACGAAGCTCATTAATTGCATCAGGACTGACCGTCACCTCCACCGAAAAGTAAGGCAACCGCGAATGCTCGTCGATCAATTGGTCGGCCGATACGGTCAACACCTCTCCGGTCATGACTGGCGTATTGACCCGCTGCAGTGACGCGAAACGAACATCGACTGGTAGTCCGGATTTAAGCCGGTCGGCCATCATCGGCGGAAATTGCGCCTTGATCACCCAAGCCGACCCTTGCGGCACTATGTCCATCAAGCGCTGGCCCGCTGGCACCACGCCCCCGACCGTATGCACGGCCAACCCCATCACTTGACCAGCGACTGGAGCCAGAATCGAACCGTTGCGCACTTCGAAATCGAGCGCCTTGATCCGCTCGGTCAGGCTAGCAGTCTCGGCAGATACCTGAGTCAGCTGCGACTCCGCCTCACTGCGGAACGCTTGGACTTGCTGCAAGACCTTCAGCTTGCTCTCGTTAATGGCCTGCCGCGTACGCCCAATATCTGAAATCGTCGACGCCAGTTGCGCGCCAAGCTGGGCCGCATTGCGCTCCGCCTCGAACTGACGGTTTCGCGGCACATAGCCCTCACGTGCCAGCTCGCGCAGGCCCTCGAGTTCTCGCTGCTGATATTTCAGCTGAGTTTCATGGTTACGCTTGATCTCCATGAAGCCGGATAGCTGCTCAGTCAATGCGGCCTCCTCATGCTGGAGAATCTGCAACCGGCTGGCCAGTTCGGCGCGGCGGGTCGCGAACAAGTGCCCCTGTAACTCCATTGAAGCGCGCACATCCGTATCGCTAGCTTGAGCCAGCAAATCCTGAGGCCACTCGATATTGTCACGAGCGAGACGCTCCGCAATCAACCGAGCCTCGACACTACGCGCGCTCAACCACTGTCCTCGCACAACATCAAGCTGCGACTGCGCCTGGATGGTGTTGAGCTGCACCAGCACCTGCCCCTGATGTACCACTTCGCCTTCGCGCACCAGAATGCGCTCAACCCCTCCGCCAAATAGCGACTGCACAATCTTTCGCTCGCCGGACACCACTACGGTACCGTTGCCGACCACCCCTTGATCGAGTGGTGCCAGGCCGGCCCATAGCAAAAAACCGCCAAACCCCAGCACCAGTAGCCACAGGCCAAAACGAGCAATACCCGCAGCATCGGTATCTGGAGCCGAGACTGGCAAGTCTTCCTGCTGCTGAATGTGTATGGTCGTCATCGTTGCCTCAGGCTCCCTGGTTACCGCTGGCGACGGTTGCGTTGGGCGTGCCTGTCGGCGGCAGAAGAGCCTTCAATACTTGATCCCGCGGACCGAATAGTTTTTGCGCCCCGTCGGAGAGCAGCAGCAGTTTATCGACCACCCCGAGGATGCTGGGCCTATGAGTAACCAGCACCACGGTTGAGCCCGCAGCCTTGAGTGCGTTGATCGCTCGAACCAACGCCAGCTCGCCCGCTTCATCCAGATTTGAATTGGGCTCATCCAACACCACCAGCACAGGCTGACCGTAAAGGGCACGGGCCAAGCCGATACGCTGTTTCTGCCCACCGGACAGCCCCAGCCCACCGATACCTAACGGAGTGTCGTAACCCTTGGGAAACCGCAACACCATCTCGTGAATACCCGCCAGGCGTGCCGCTTCGATCACCTTGGCGGGATCCACCTCGCCGAAGCGCGCAATGTTTTCCGCGATACTGCCGTCGAACAGCTCTATGTCCTGGGGCAGATACCCCAAAAAGGGGCCAAGCGCCTCACGCGACCACTGCCCGACTTCTGCACCGTCCAGCCTCACCGAACCGCGGCTCGCCGACCAAATGCCAACCATGGCTCGCGCTAAGGAAGACTTACCGGACGCACTAGGTCCTATCACCGCCAACACTTCACCCTTGGTTAAGGCAATAGTCACGCCGCTCACTGCGGCCTGCTGGGCGCCAGGCGGAATGACCCACAGCTGATCAACGCTTATCGCACCAGTTGGCGCTGGCAAAGCCATTCGCGGCGGGGTATTGGGGTACTCATCGAGCAGACGGCTCAGGCGTTGGTAGCTGCTCTTGGCACTGCCCAGCTGCCGCCACGACCCGATGAGCTGCTCGACCGGCGCCATAGCTCGCCCCAACAGCACGGATACGGCGATCATCACCCCAGCGGAGATCTGATTCTCCAGCACCAACACGGCGCCAAGCCCTAGCGATAGCGATTGCCAGGTCATTCGCACAAAACGACTCATGGCGGAAATCCGCGCGCTGCGCCCACTGGCATCCGCCTGAATCGAGACGATGCGTTGTTGCAAAGAGAACCAACGACGGCGCAAAACGCTCAGCATGCCCATCGCCTGAATGACCTCGGCATTCTGCAGCGTACTGTTCACATAACTGGCCGAGGCGACGGCCAACTGGTTAGCGTTCGCCAACCCATTGCGCGTGGCCAGCTCGTTCCACACCGCCAAGGCGATCAGGATGCTTGCGCCCAGCACGGTGAACAATCCCAACCAAGGATGGAAGAGAAACGCGACAATCAAATAGATAGGTAGCCAGGGAGCATCGAACAAAGCGATCAGGCCCTGGCCGGTGACGCATTGGCGAATGCTCGTCAAATCGCTCAGCACCTGCGCGGGGTTGGCGCTGTGCTCTTTCAGGCTGCGCTCGAACGCCGCGCCGAACACCCGCTCGCCGAGTTGCGCATCAATGCCCGCGCTCATTTTAATCATCACCTGACCACGCACCCACTCCAAGGTGCTGCTCAGCAGATAAAGCCCGAGCAATATCAACGTCAGCATCAACAATGTGGTTTCGTTGCGGCTGGTCA
>CAMPJN010000314.1 GCA_946886875.1 uncultured Pseudomonas sp. | reverse complement strand
TCGGCAGCCAGGCGCCGGATGTCGACGATGCCGAAGACCTCAAGGCCTTCTTCGCAGTAATCCAGGGCTTGAATGCCGACGGTCGCCTGCTGGCCTATCACGACCGCTCCGATGGTGGTGTGCTGACCACTGTGCTGGAAATGGCCTTCGCCGGTCATTGCGGCCTCAACCTGGCGCTCGATTCGCTGGCTGCCAGCCACGAAGAGTTGGCCGCGGTGTTGTTCAACGAAGAGCTGGGTGCAGTGATCCAGGTGCACCAGGATGCCACCCCTGAGGTGTTGTCGCAGTTCAGCGCGGCAGGCCTTGATTGCGTAGCCGTGATCGGCCAGCCGGTAAATAACGATGAAGTGGTGATCCGCTTCAATGATAAGCCGGTATTCACTGGCCAGCGTCGTCTGCTGCAGCGTGAATGGGCGCAAACCAGCTACCAGATCCAACGCCTGCGCGATAACGAGCGCTGCGCCGATCAGGAATTCGATGCCCTGCTCGAAGAAGACAACCCGGGCCTGCAGGCAACCCTGGGTTTCGACGTGAACCAGGACATTGCCGCACCTTATATCCGCAAGGGCGTGCGTCCGCAGATCGCCGTGCTGCGCGAACAGGGCGTCAATGGTCAGGTGGAAATGGCCGCGGCCTTCGACCGCGCCGGTTTCAGTGCGATCGACGTGCATATGAGCGATATCCTCAGCGGCCGCGTCAGCCTCGAGGAATTCAAAGGTCTGGTCGCCTGCGGCGGCTTCTCCTACGGCGACGTGCTCGGTGCCGGTGAAGGCTGGGCCAAGTCGGTACTGTTCAATAGCCGCGCCCGTGATGGCTTCCAAGCCTTCTTCGAGCGCAAGGACAGTTTCGCCCTGGGCGTGTGCAACGGCTGCCAGATGATGAGCAACCTGCACGAGCTGATTCCCGGCAGCGATTTCTGGCCGCATTTCGTGCGCAACCGCTCCGAGCAGTTCGAAGCCCGGGTGGCCATGGTGCAGATTCAGGAGTCGGCGTCGATCTTCCTGCAGGGTATGGCCGGTTCGCGCATGCCGATCGCCATCGCCCACGGCGAAGGCCATGCCGAATTCGAGAGCGAGGAGGCGCTACTTGAGGCCGACCTGTCCGGCTGCGTAGCCATGCGCTTTATCGACAACCACGGCAAGGTCACCGAAAACTACCCGGCCAACCCCAACGGCTCGCCGCGTGGGATCACCGGCCTGACCAGTCGGGACGGCCGGGTGACCATCATGATGCCGCACCCGGAGCGGGTATTCCGCGCCGTGCAGAACTCCTGGAAGCCGGACGACTGGCAGGAAGACGCCGGTTGGATGCGCATGTTCCGCAACGCCCGCGTGTGGGTGGATTAATCGCCGGGCCGCGCTAACAACCCTATTGTAGGGTGGACTTGGCGAAGCCTTGTCCACCGCTGCGGCCCTAATGGCGGACAAGCCTTCGGCATGTCCGCCCTATTTGCTGTCCGTCTTTCCGCTTGACCAATCCCGCAAACAGCAGACGGTGCGTTATGCCGACTAACGGCGCTTTGCCTTTTCGCCAGCTCGTTTGCAACTTCAACGGTCCAGGCCGATCTTTGCTGCTTAACTGTATGTAGTGGTGGCGAGACCAGGCTGAACAGCTGCGCAGCACTGCAGTCAAATGCTCAAGCTGTGATCATTACCACGATCTATGGTAGGGGCAAAATGCCATTATGTTGTGGCATGATTATTCGACTGTTTAGTGGTCATCCCTGTCTGCGGAGAGATTGATGTACAAGCTGTGTTTCTATGTTCCAGAGTCTCATCTGGATGAAGTCAAGAAGGCCGTTTTTGCCGCCGGTGGCGGGCGGGTCGGCGCGTATGACAGTTGCTGTTGGCAGGCATTGGGGCAGGGGCAGTTTCGTCCGTTGGAGGGTAGCCAGGCGTTTATCGGGCAGATGGGCAGGGTCGAGCAGGTGGCCGAGTGGAAGGTCGAGTTGGTGGTCGCCGACGAGTTGATCCACGACGCCGTCAAGGCCTTGAAAAAAAGCCATCCCTACGAGACGCCGGCCTTCCAGGTATGGCGTTTATCGGATATTCAGTTTTAGCAGGCTGTTGAAAAACTACCTGCGTTGGCCCTCTTCATAAAAAAGAGGGGCGTTAAAAACAGGCTCGGCAAGCCGCTTGCGGCTAACGCGCTTCAGCGCGGCCCGTAGGGCGAGCGAAGCGAGTAATGCTCATTTACAGCACGTAAACTCGCGTGCGAGCCCAGTCCGCTTCCTCGCCTGTTTTGACCAGCCGGAGGCTGTTACTAACGTAGCGCCTTGTCTTGCCTGCCTCGTCTACGTTTTTCAACGGCCTGCTAGGAGAGAAGCGCCAAGCCATAAGCTGCAAGTAACAGCGGGAAAGCCTTCCCAGCCTGGGCGTCGACCAGGCTTCGCTTGCAGCTTCAGTTACCTCAGGGCCTGATTTCGATCAGCGTACCGTCCTTGACCAGGCTCCAGACTTCGCGCATATCGTCGTTTTTCATGGCGATGCAGCCTTTGGTCCAATCCAGAGTATGGAAAAACCACTCAGGGTATTCCTCGTCCTTGGGGGTGCCGTGGATCATGATCATGCCGCCCGGTTGCACGCCTTTCTCCCGCGCTTTGGCCTGGTCGCGGGCGTTGGGGTAGGAAATATGCAGGGACAGCTGATATTTATCGCTGGCCTTGCGCCAGTCGATCCAATACAAGCCTTCCGGGGTGCGCAGATCACCTTCGTTCTGTTTGGCGCCGGTGGGCTGCTTGCCCAGGGATATGCGATAGGACTTGAGGGTTTCGCCGCGACTCATCAGGTGCAATTTGCGTTCGGACTTGACCACCAGCACCTTGTCGATCTGCTGGCCGTTAGGTGCCGGTGCCGCGGTGGCCTGGACCGTGAAGGCGAGGGTGAGGCCGCATAGGGCGAAAAACAGGGTGAAAAACCAGCGCATCGTCATTCTCATCGATCAAAAAGCGTTCTTGTAATGCGCGCGCAAGGCTTCCAGCGGTTCGTTACGCACCGGGTAGTCATGCTGCAGTCGGTCAGCGAAGAAGCATTCTAAGGTGCGGCCGATAGTCGGGAAAGCCAGCTCCGACCAGGGGATCTCGGCTTCATGGAACAGCTGCACTTCCAGGCTCTCTTCGCCGACGGCGAACTGCAGGTCGACCAGTTCGGCGCGAAAGAACATATACACCTGATTGATATGCGGCAGGTCGAACAGGGTATAGAGGCGCAAGTCGCGTACCCGTGCGCAGGCTTCCTCTTCGGTTTCGCGGGCGGCGGCCTGTTCCAGGGTTTCGCCGTTTTCCATAAAGCCGGCCGGCAACGTCCAGTAGCCGCGCCTGGGCTCGATGGCGCGGCGGCACAATAGCACCTGTTCGCCCCATACCGGCAGGCAACCGGCGACGATTCGCGGGTTCTGGTAATGGATGGTGTGGCAATGCCCGCAGACATGCCGCAAGCGATTATCGCCCTGAGGAATGGCTTGGCTGACGGGACTGCCGCATTGGCTACAGAACTTCATATCGGCTTCTCTCGGGTTACCGCTTATCTTGGCTCGGCGATGGCTGCGCCGGCAAGCGGCTCGGCTGTTGCAATCGAGCGTGCAGGCGCAGGTCTTTGCCGGTATGGGGCTTGGGCCGCGCGCTGCTTTCGTGCATCATCGACCATAGAATAAAGACCGAGAATGCCCATGCTGGACGAACTGCTCCACCGCATGCGTGGCTATAACCCGCGCCTTCTGCATGCCGACTGTTCCTATCCCGAGGCGGCAGTGTTGGTGCCTATCACCCGTAGCGACGAGCCGGAGGTGGTGCTGACCTTACGCGCCAGTGGCTTGTCCACTCATGGTGGCGAGGTGGCTTTTCCGGGCGGGCGCCGCGACCCTGAAGATGCCGACCTGATCCGTACCGCATTGCGCGAAGCCGAAGAAGAAATCGGTCTGCCGCCGGGTCTGGTCGAAGTGGTGGGGCCGCTCAGTACGTTGATTTCATTGCACGGCATCCAGGTCACGCCCTATGTCGGCATAGTGCCGGACTTTGTCGACTACCGAGCCAACGATGGCGAGATCGCGGCGGTGTTCGCCGTGCCTTTGACGTTCTTCCGCGACGACCCGCGGGAAACCACCCACCGCATCGATTATTTCGGGCGCAGCTGGTATGTGCCGAGTTACCGTTATGGCGAATATAAAATCTGGGGTTTGACCGCGATAATGCTGGTCGAGTTGGTCAACCTGGTTTACGACGCCGAAATCGATCTGCATCGTCCGCCGGAACATTTCACCAAGCTCAGCTAAGCACCTGAGTCTGCGCATGAGGATTGCCGAATGAAATATCGCCTGGGCCAGGCCCATGTCGACGCCCACCCGGACAGCTGGATCGCGCCCAATGCCACGCTGGTCGGCAAGGTCAAGCTCGAACCGGGCGCCAGTGTCTGGTTCAACGCCGTGCTGCGCGGCGACAACGAGCTGATCCATATCGGCGAAAACAGCAACGTGCAGGACGGTACTGTGATGCACACCGATATGGGTTTCCCGCTGAATATCGGCAAGGGCGTGACCATCGGCCATAACGCCATGCTGCACGGCTGCTCGGTGGGCGACTACAGCCTGATCGGAATCAACGCGGTGGTGCTCAACGGTGCCAAAATCGGCAAGTACTGCATCATCGGCGCCAATAGCCTGATCGGCGAGGGCAAGGAAATTCCCGATGGTTCACTGGTTATGGGCTCGCCCGGCAAGGTGGTGCGCGAGCTCAACGAGCAGCAGAAGAAAATGCTTGAGGCCAGTGCCGCACACTATGTGCACAACGCCCAGCGCTATGCCCGCGAGCTGGCGGAGCAGGGCGAGT
>CAMPJN010000313.1 GCA_946886875.1 uncultured Pseudomonas sp. | reverse complement strand
GCCCATGCCCAACTGCTCTTCGGTAAAGGCAAGAACATGTTGATGCTCGGCTCGGTGGTCGAGTCCGAGTACGGCCGGCTGATGCGTCAGCCGGATCAGGTCGGCGGCTGCACCCAGAGCCTGTATGTGCTGGTCGAGGACGCCGATGCGCTCTACGCCAGAGCCAAGGCGGAGGGCGCCTGGATCGTCATCGACATCAAGGATGAGGATTACGGCGGCCGCGGTTTCAGCTGCCATGACCCGGAAGGCCATTTATGGTCGTTCGGCAGTTATAACCCCTATGCGGATGGAGATTGCAGCTGAGCATGAACAGCATCGAATTGGCGGGCACCCGGGTGCCGCGTATTGGCCAGGGCACCTGGCGCATGGGCGAGGATGCCGCGCAGCGCCGCGCCGAAGTGGCGGCCTTGCGCCTGGGCATCGAACTCGGTTTGCGCCTGATCGATACCGCGGAGATGTATGGCGAGGGCGGCGCCGAGGTGGTGGTGGGCGAGGCGATTGCCGGGCAGCGCGACCATGTATTTCTGGTCAGCAAGGTCTACCCGCATAACGCCAGCCGCAGCGGGGTGGTCGCCGCGTGCGAGCGCAGCCTGCAGCGCCTGAAGACCGATGTCATCGACCTCTATCTGCTGCACTGGCGCGGCCAGTATCCGCTGGCGGAAACCGTCGAAGCCTTCGAGCGCCTGCGCGAGCAGGGCAAGATCAAGCGCTGGGGCGTATCCAATTTCGATCTTGACGATATGCGGGAGCTGAACGAGCCGGCTTGCGCGACCAATCAAGTGCTATACAACCCCGAGGCGCGGGGCATCGAGTTCGACCTGCTGCCCTGGCAGCAGCGCCAAGGCATGCCGTTGATGGCCTACTGCCCGCTGGGCCAGGGTGGGCAGTTGTTGCGCAGCCCGGCGCTGCGCGAGGTGGCCGAGCGGCATGCCGTCACTCCGGCGCAGGTCGCGCTGGCCTGGGCCTTGCGCGAGCCCGGGGTGATCGCCATTCCCAAGGCGGTCGATCCCGCCCATTTGCAGCTGAATGCCGAGGCGGCTGGCCTACGGTTAAGCGCCGAGGACTTGCAGCTGATCGAGACGGCCTATCCGCCGCCCAAGGGTAAGCGGGATTTGCAGATGGTGTGAATGATTCGCGGCGCTCCCGAGGGTTTTCCGGGTGCGTCCGGGTCCGAAGTGCGTTTGTGTAGGGTGGACATAGCGAAGCTTTGTCCACCGCTGACTGCTCCATGGCGGACAAACCTTCGGCATGTCCGCCCTACGGTACGCAATCGATGCGCGTCCAAGGCTTAGTCGACGATAAACAAGCGCGCGCCTGTGGTGGTCGAGGAACGGTGGGCTTCGGCCTGGTCGGCGACCTGGTAGCTCATGCCGGCGGTCATGACGAAACTCCGACCGTCTTCCAGTTCGGTGTGCAATTCGCCTTCCAGGCACAGCAGGATATGGCCCTTGTGGCACCAATGGTCGGCCAGGTAACCGGGGGTGTATTCGACCATGCGCACGCGAATGTTGCCGAACACCTGGGTGCGCCAGTAGGCCATGCCGGTATCGCCGGCATGTTCGCTGGGCTCGATCTGGCTCCAGTCGGTGGTGCCGAAAGGGATGTTGTTGATGTCCATTCAATAGCTCCTTAAATGGCTCCTCAAAGCCTAATTATTCAGGCTGGCCTTGGCCGGTTTTGGCGCGAGCAGATGTTCCGGCAGATCCAGCAGATCGTCGTCGAAGGTCTCCAGCGGTGGCGGGCGACGCTCGAAGCGCGCACCCAGTACCAGCAGGCAGGGCGTCAGCAGCAAAGTCAGTACGGTGGCGAAGCTCAGACCGCCGGCGATGGCGCTGGACAGTTGGGTCCACCATTGGGTCGACGGTGCGCCGACGCCCAGGCTCGGGGTCAGCAGGTCGACGTTAACGCTGAGCACCATCGGCATCAAGCCGAGAATCGTGGTCACCGCGGTGAGCAAGACCGGGCGCAGGCGCAGGCTGCCGGTTTCCAGCGCCGCTTCGCGCGGCTCCAGGCCCTGGCGGCGTAGCTGGTTGTAGGTGTCGATCAGGATGATGTTGTTGTTCACCACTATGCCGGCGAGGGCGATCAGACCCATGCCGACCATGACGATGCCGAACGACTGGCCGTTGACCAGCAGCCCCATCAGCACTCCGGCGGTGGACAGGACGATCGCCGAAAGCACCATCAATGCCTGGTAGAGGCTGTTGAACTGGGTAACCAGGATGATGAACATCAGGAAAATCGCCACGCCGAAGGCTGTGGCCAGGAAGGCTGCGGCTTCCTGCTGGTCGGCTTCCTCACCGGCGGTTTTCAGTTGGATATCGGCGGGTAGTTCGCCCATGGCTTCGCGCAGCGCTTGCAAGCGTTCGTCCAGGCGTGCGCCCTCGGCCAGGTCGGCCTGCAGGGTGATGGTGCGGTTGCCGTCGACGCGGTGCAGGGTGCCGACCTTCGGCGCCGGTTGCAGGTCGACGAAGTTCGACAGCGGTACCTGGCCGCTCGGCGTGTTCAGGGTCAGGCGCCCGAGTTGATCGAGGGAGCGCCAGTTGCCCGGTAGGCGTACGCGGATATCCACCTCGTCGGTGGCGTCTTCCGGGCGGAAGGTCGCCAGCTTCAGGCCGTTGGTGATCATCTGCACGACATTGCCCACGCTCAGCACATCGGCGCCGAAACGCGCGGCGGCTTCGCGGTCGACCTTGATCCGCCACTCGATACCGGGCAGGGCGCGGTCGTCCTCGATATCCTTGAAGCCGCCGATTTCCTGCATGGTTTCGCGCAATTGCTCGACCCAGAGTGCGGTCTTCTCCGGATCGAGGCCGCTGATCTGCAGCTTGACCGGCTTGCCACCGCTCGGCCCTTCTTCCTGGGCGCGGAACTCCAGCACCACGCCGGGAATATCGGCGCTGCGTTCAGCCATGTCGGCGAGGATCTGCTTGGCCGGGCGCCGCTGGTGCCAGTCGACGAATTGGAACTGCAGGGTGCCGATCACATCGACGCCGAGCTGGCCGTCCGGCAGCGCCAGGGAGCGGGCATACAGGGCCTTGACCTCGCTCATGCCGAGCAGGCGGCTTTCCACCTGCTTAAGCAGGGTGTCTTTTTCCTGCACCGACAGATCGCCGCGGGCGCGTAGCCAGATTTGCGCGCTTTCCGGTTCGACCTCGGGGAAAAATTCCACGCCGTGGTTGAAGCGACCATAGGCGGTATAGATCAGCGCGATCACGGCCAGTATGCCGAGCAGGGTCAGGCCCGGGCGCCGTAGCAGTTTGTCCAGCAGTCGTCGGTAAGCCTGGGCGCCGCGATTGGGCTTATCCGGTAGCGGCAGCGGCTGGCCGCCGGTTACCGCACCGAGCACCGGCAGGAACACCAGGGCCATGGCCAGGGAGGCGAGCAGGCAGAGGATCACCGTGGCCGGCAGGTATTTCATGAACTGGCCGACCACTCCGGGCCAGAACAGCAGCGGCAGGAACACCACCAGGGTGGTGGCGGTGGAGGCGATCACCGGCCAGGCCATCCGCGTCGCCGCATTGGCCCAGGCCTGACGTGGATTCTGCCCCTGATGCCGGTAACGGTCGGCCAGCTCGGAGACCACGATGGCGCCATCGACCAGCATGCCGGCAACCAGGATCAGGCTGAACAGCACGACTATGTTGAGGGTGAAACCGAGCATCCAGATCAGCAGGATGCCGGTCAGGAAGGCTCCGGGAATGGTCAGGCCGACCAGCAGCGCCGAGCGCATGCCCATGCTCGCCACCACCAGAATCAACACCAGGACGATGGCGGTCATCACGTTGTTCAGCAGGTCGCCGAGCATGCCCTCGACCTCCTGCGACTGATCCATGATGTAGCTGACCTGCAGGTCCTCGGGCAGAAGCGGCCGGGCCTGGACCATCAGCGCTTTGACCTGCTCGATGGTCTCGATGATATTGGCGCCGCTGCGCTTGGAAACTTCCAGCACCACCGCCGGCTGGCCATTGATCCGCGCGTAGCCGGTGGGGTCCTTGAAGGTACGGTGGATGGTGGCGACATCGCCGAAGGTCACCACGCTATCGCCGACCACCTTGACCGGCATGCTGAGGATATCGTCGAGGTTCTCGATCACCCCGGGGACTTTCATGCTGATGCGCCCGGCGCCGCTGTCCAGGCTGCCGGCGGCGACCAGGCGGTTGTTGCGCGCGACCAGATTGAACAGTTCGGTGTAGTCGACGCCATAGCTGTCGAGCACCTGTGGGTCGACGACGATTTCCAGCAGATCTTCGCGGTCGCCGCCGATCTCCACCGAGAGCACTTCGGCGATGCCTTCGATGTTGTCCTTCAGGCGCCGTGCCACATACACCAGCTCCTGCTCGGCGATAGGCCCGGACAGGCCGATCGACAGCACCGGAAACAGTGCCACGTTGACTTCATGCACGCTGGGCTCGTCGGCTTCGTCCGGCAGTTTGCTGCGTGCGGTATCGACCTTTTCGCGTACATCGGTCAGCGCTTGTTTGGCGTTGAAGCCGGCATCGAATTCCAGGGTCACCGAGGCCCGACCTTCGCTGGCGGTGGAGCGCATCTCCTTGACCCCTTCGAGACTGCGCAGCTCCTGTTCCAGCGGGCGTACCAACAGGCGTTCGGCGTCCTCCGGACTGATGCCCTCAAGGGTTACCGCGACATAGATGATCGGGATGCTGACATCCGGGTTGGCCTCCTTGGGGATGACCATATAAGCGCCCAGGCCGCCGATAATCAGGAACGCCAGGACCAACAGGCTGGTGCGGCTGCGATCCAGCGCTGCGGCGATCAGACCGTGCATCAGCTATCTCCTTTGGCCAATTGCGCGGCGACCTGCTGGCCCGGCTCGACGAAGCCCTGGCCGAGGGTGATCA
>CAMPJN010000312.1 GCA_946886875.1 uncultured Pseudomonas sp. | reverse complement strand
CATCGAGGATTTCATTCAACAGCGCTTGCATGTTCCGACTCACAACAGTGCCCGAACGAACCCCGGGCGATGGCTGGTAGACGCCTGTCGCCTGATGCTGATCACACTCGATCAACCCCTACCCGGATTGCGCGTAGGCTTTCCGGGCACAGAAGCCCTGGCTCATATTCAACCTATAGCGGATAAGCGCCAGCGCAATCCGGGGCTGGCCTCAACGGTTGTGAAAAGATCGCGCAGCCACCTCCACGCGCCTCCCCCTCAACGCCAGGCCCGCCGCAACTTGGCCAGGGCGCTGGCGATCTGTGCTTCGTCGACCCCAGCAAAACCCAGCACCAACCCGGCACGCGGCGGCTGCGCCGGATCGGCCAGGCAGTAGCCGCTGAGCGCACTCAGCTCGACGCCCACGGCGGCCGCCTTGCTCAGCAACTCACCCTCGCGCGCCAGACTGTCCAATGGCACGCAGACGTGCAGCCCGGCCTGCACTTCAGGTAGCGCCACGCCAGCCTCGGCAGCGGGCCAGTCGCGCAACAAGGCATCGCGGCGTGAACGAGCGGCGCGGCGCATGCGGCGGATATGCCGCTGAAAATGCCCACGGGCGATAAATTCGGCGAGTACCGCCTGGGTGCCGATTTCCGAATGACGCATGCTCAAGGTGCGCAACTGCGCCAGGGGCTCGACCAGCGTTGGCGGAACGACGAGGTAGCCAAGGCGCAGCGCCGGGAAGATCACCTTGGAGAAGGTGCCGACATAGAGCACCCGACCCTGCCGGTCCAACGCAGCCAGCGGCGCGAGTGGTGTGCCGCTGTAACGGTACTCGCCGTCGTAGTCGTCCTCGACTATCCAGGCCTGCTCGCGTTCGGCCCACTCCAATAGTTCCAGACGCCGCGCCAGGGACAGGGTGACGCCGCTCGGGTACTGGTGCGACGGTGTGACATAGGCCAATCGACAATCGCTCAAGCCCGCCAATTGGCTGGTGTCCAGACCGTCCTGGTCCACCGCGATGCCGTGTAGGCGTGCCCCGGCGACGGCGAAGGTCTGGGCGGCGGAGCGGTAGCAGGGATTCTCCATCACCACGCCGTCGCCAGCCTGCAACAGCAACTGGGCGCAGAGGCTGATGGCCTGCTGCGCGCCGCTGGTGATCAGCACCTGCTCGGGCCTGCAGCGCAGGCCGCGACCATTGCGCAAGTAGGCGGCGATCATTTCCCGCAGACGCGAGTCGCCAGCCGCCTCGCCATAACCCAGACACTCCAGCGCCGGCGCACGCCAGAACTGCGCCTGCAAACGCGACCAGACCTCGAACGGGAACAGATCCAGGGCCGGCAAGCCAAGGCGAAAAGCCCGCGGCGGTCCTTCCCGCGGCGCGCCTGGGCCATGGGCCTGCAAGCGCGCCCGTAGCGGCTGGGGAATCTGCACCTGTGCCGCCGTCGGCATCGCGGCCGGCATACCGTCGCCCAGTTCGGCGACATAGGTGCCGTCGCCGATGCGCCCGTCGATATAGCCCTCCGCATACAGCTGGTCGTAGGCGCGCACCACAGTATTACGCGACACACCGAGCGCCTCGGCCAGTTCACGGCTGGCCGGTAAACGCATGCGGCTGGCCATGCGACCGTCAAGAATACGTTCGCGCAGGGCCTGGTACAGCTGGCGGGCCAGGCCCTGGCGCGGGTCGAGTCGGAAGCCGGCAGGGTCGAGCGGCAAGGGTGGTTTGCTGGACATCGGCGGGGGCCCGAGAGGAGGGATGTTCAGAATAAATTGGACCTGTCGAAATGGCTATAAATGGCTCTTACAAAGGACCAATAGCCCACCTAGCATGACGCCATTGCTAAGGAGAAACGCCATGTACTCACCCGCTGCCTTTCGCATCGACGACCTAGCCGAACTGCACGCTCAGATCGAACGCACGCCCCTGGCGATCCTGGTGACCCAGGGCGAACAGGGCTTGCAGGCCAGCCATCTGCCGCTGCTGCTCGATCCCAAAGCGGGCGAACACGGCACGCTGCTCGGCCACTTCGCCCGGGCCAACCGGCAATGGCGCGACCTGGCCGCCGGCGCCGAGGTGCTGGTGATCTTCCCCGGTGCCTCGGCCTACGTCAGCCCCGGCTACTACCCGAGCAAGGCCCGCGACCACAAGGAGGTGCCGACTTGGAATTACGTCTCCGTGCATGCCTGGGGCCGTGCAGAAGTGTTCGACGAGCCGGCGCGCCTACGCGAACTGGTCGGCCGCCTTAGCGCGCACCACGAAAGCGGCCAGGCGCAGCCCTGGTCGCTGGACGAGGCGCCCGCCGACTACCTCGATGCCATGCTGCGCGCCATCGTCGGCTTCGAATTGCCGATCGAACGCATCGCCGGCAAACGCAAGCTGAGCCAGAACCAGCCGGCGGACAACCGCGCCGGCGTACGCGATGCCCTGGCGGCTAGTTCGGCACCGAACGAACAGGAAGTGGCGCGGCTGATGAATAGCCTGGGTTGAATTTCTGCAACGCCTCTTCGCCAGCAATCTGGCTCCTACAGCTCATTCACAGAAGGAAAACTGCGATGTCCCAGATCGAAATCCGCCCCGTCACCGCCGCCGACCACGCTGCCTGGCTACCGCTCTGGCAGGGCTATCTGCACTTCTACGAAAGCGAACTGTCGGCTGAAACCAGCGCCAGCACCTGGCAACGCTTTCTCGACCCGACCGAGCCGACCAATGCCGCGCTGGCCTGGCGGGACGGCCGCGCCATCGGCCTGGTGCAATGGATTTTCCACCGTTCCAACTGGTCGATAGCCCATAGCTGTTATCTGCAGGACCTGTTCGTCAGCCCCGAGGTGCGCGGCGGCGGGGTCGGCCGCCAGCTGATCGAACACGTCTATGACGCAGCCCGCAGCGTTGGCAGTGAACGGGTGCACTGGCTGACCCATAAAACCAACCAAACCGCCATGCAGCTCTACGAGCGCATCGCCGAACGCTCCGGCTTCGTGCAATACCGCCACGCCCTGTAACCCAAGGAAGATAATCGTGACCAGCCAAGCCCTACCCGATTGGCAACCCGCCAGCCCACCGCCACGGCACCCGCTCGACGGCCGTTATGTGCGCCTGGAACCGCTCGACCCGACGCGCCACGGCGACGACCTGTGGCTATGCCTGCAAGGCGCGGACGCCGACCCGGCGTTGTGGGACTACCTGCCCTATGGCCCGTTCCAAGGGCGTGGTGATTTCGATGCCTGGCTCGCCGCCAATGCGGCCGCGACCGACCCGCTGTTCTTCAGCGTGATCGACCGCACCAGCGGCCAGGCCCAGGGCCTGCTCAGCTACCTGAACATAGTCCCGGCCCATGGCTGCATCGAGATCGGCCATATCGCCTTCGGCCGCGCCATGCAGCGCACGCCACGGGCCAGCGAGGCGGTGTTCCTGCTCGCCGAGCAGGCATTCGCCCTCGGCAACCGCCGCCTGGAATGGAAATGCAACGATCTGAACGCCCGCTCCAAGCGCGCCGCCGAGCGCTTCGGCTTCAGCTTCGAAGGGCTGTTCCGCCAGCATCTGGTGATCAAGGGCCGCAACCGCGACACCGCCTGGTTCTCCCTGCTCGACCACGAATGGCCGGCGCAGCGGCGGGCGTTCGAGCGCTGGCTTGCAGAGGAGAACTTCGATAAGCAGGGACGCCAGCGCCAGAGTCTGAACGAGTTGCGCCAGTAGTCGTCAGCGGTCGGAGCCACGGTTTCGCCATCATGGCAACTTGGGTATAGTGCCGCCCGCTTTACAGGACACGGCCTGTGTCCTGGGCATTACCACAAGGATCAAATCGATGAGGTTGCAACGTATGGCGGGCCTGCTGGCGCTCGCATTGATTGTCAGCGGCTGCTCCACTCACGCCTACTTCAAACTGCCGGAAAATACCCAGATCGCCGTCTACGAGCGACCGCAGCAACATCCCCAAGGCCTGGTAATCACCCGTCCGTTCTTCTGGAAAGCCGCTGGCGGCATTCCTTACAAACTCAGCAACGATAAAGGCGAGCTGGTCCAGCAAGGTACCTTACGTGCGCGCTTTCGCGTTGCCTCGATCTTCTGGCCGCCGGGCGGCATCATCTATTGGCCGTTGGGCTTCGGCCAACGCTGCTATGACCTGACCGGCGCCCAACCGCTGCACTGCACCTATGGCGATCTGCGCGAGTTGCGCAACCAACGCCGACTGACGCGCTGACCGCTCAGAACTTCTCCGGCCTGAGCACTTCCACTTCGGCCAGGTAGCAGACCATCGCGTAGTTGGCGTAGTAGTGGGTTTGCAGGTGCTCGGCGAGGCGTTCGGCCAGGTCGCGGGTGCAGATCACTTCCAGGCGGATGTTGCCGTCGGTGTCCCAGCCGGCGCTGCGCACGCCGCGGCTACCGCGACCGCGGGCATCGGAGAGGGTCCAGCCGGGTGCGCCGAAGGCTTCCAGGTCGGCCAGCAGTTTCTTTTCCAGGGCGGCTTCGCAGATCACCGTGAGCAGAGTGCGGGTGTGGGCGGGCATGTCAGAGTCCCCATGCGATCAGAGTTTCGGCCAGGGCCAGATAAAGCGGGATGCCCACCAGGATATTGAACGGGAAGGTAATGCCCAAGGACGCGGTGAGCGACAGCGACGGGTTGGCCTCCGGCACCGCCAGGCGCATCGCCGCCGGCACCGCGATATAGGACGCCGACGCGGCCAAGGTGGCGAGCATCGCCGTACCGCCCAGGGACAGGCCCATGGCCCGCGCCAGCAGCGCACCGATAAGCGCGCCGAGCAGCGGCATCAGCAGGGCGAACAGCGCCAGCTTGAAGCCGTAACGCTTCAGCGATGCCAATTGACCGGACGCGATCAGGCCCATCTCCAGCAGGAAGAACGCCAGCACCGGCTTGAACATGCTGGTGTACAGCGGCTCCA
>CAMPJN010000311.1 GCA_946886875.1 uncultured Pseudomonas sp. | reverse complement strand
GGATGCTCGACCGTGAGGGTGTTGCTGTCGGGTACGTAGAAGGTGTCCCAGCCGGCGCGCATCAGGCTGAACCAGGAGGATTTGTCGTCGCCGGTGAGGAACTGGAAGCGCCCGAGTCGCCAGTGCTGAAGGAAGTCGGCTTCGACGTCCTTGATGAAGTGCGGGTCGGCGACCACGCTGGCGCGGAAGAACGACAGCCGACCGGTCATAGTCAGCACGCGCCGCGACAGCGCCATGGAACACATATTGATGTGGCGTTGGACGAAGCGCAGCGCGTGCCATTCGCGGATCAACTTGCCGCCTTCGACCTGGCAGAATTCGTTGGTGGTGATACCGCCGACATCGGGCAGGTAGGCGAAGAACTTCACCGCGTTTTCCACGCAGTGGGGGAGCAGCATGGTGTCGCCGTCGACTACCCCGACCACCGCATCATTGCCCGGCATCCGCCGCGACAGCGCACGGAAGGCGTGGGCCAGACCGTCGCGTTTGCCGGTGCCGCGGGCACGGACGATGACCAACTTGATGTCGGGGCGCTTGTACACCTCGCGGCGCATGATCTGCTTGATCAGATCCTCATCGCCCTTCTCGACGATCGAGGCGATCACCGTGCAGGGCACCGGCAGCCGCTGGATTTCCTGGAATACCGACTGATAGACCTTGAAGGTGGTCTGCGTGGGAATGCGGAAGCTGGTGACCACCATATACAGCTGCGAGGGCAGCGCCGCCGGCCCCATGTGCTCCACGGCCTTGCGCATTGCGGGGAAGCGCCAGTGCAGAAAATACATGCCGCGCAGGTAATGGTTGATGGCGTTGCCGTAACGCCAGGCGCCGAGGATGCCGACCAGAAATACGAACTTCTGGTGCTGCGGATCGAACAGCGCCGGGTCGAGCAATTCGCTAAGCAGCACCAGGCAGGTGAATAGCAGGCACCAGCCGAACAGGCGCACGCACCAGTCGTGGCGCCGTTGAGCCGCGTCTAGGGTTGCCGGCTTATACATGATCGCCACGCCCCTCGCTGAGATGCATGGAGGCGGGCAAAGCCTGGCGGCAGCTGTAACGCGTGCCGTTGTCTGTTGGTCTTCCCGTTCCGATCTTCATAGCCATACCCCTCATCCCGAAAGGCTTATCCAATGGTGTTCCCCGACAGCGGAGGGCAAATGCCCAAGGCGTACGTTCGAGGCTTCCTTGCGCTGGGCTGGCGCCGTGGTGCGACGCTTATCGCTGGCCGCGTTACCCGCGCGGGCAACGCGGCCGGCTCAACTCTTGACTAGCATGGGTTCGCTCGCCTGTTGCTTCTCGCCGGTGCGCCCGTAGACATCCTCAAGTCGCTGGATATCGTCTTCGCCGAGATAGCTGCCGGACTGCACTTCGATGATTTCCAGAGGAATCCTTCCCGGGTTGGCGAGACGGTGTACCGCCGCGATCGGAATGTAGGTCGACTGGTTCTCGGTGAGCAGGAAGGTCTTGTCGTCGCAGGTCACCCGGGCGGTGCCGGAGACCACGATCCAATGCTCGGCGCGGTGATGGTGCATCTGCAGCGAGAGTTGCGCGCCGGGCTTGACCGAGATGTGCTTGACCTGGAAGCGCGAGCCGATGTCCACCGAGTCGTAGGCGCCCCAGGGCCGGTAAACCTGGCTGTGATTCTGGATTTCTGTGCGGCCTTGCGCGGTCAGGGTGTTGACCAGTTGCTTGACTTCCTGGGCGCGCTCGCGCGGGGCGATCATCACCGCATCCTTGGTTTCCACCACCACCAGGTCTTCCAGGCCGATCAGGGTGACCAGCTTGTCGGTGCTGTGTACCAGGCAGTTGTGGCAGTCCTGTAGCAGCGCATCGCCCTTGCTGGCATTGCCGTTGGTGTCCTTGTCCTGCACATCCCACAACGAGGACCAGCAGCCGATATCGCTCCAGCCGGCGTCCAACGGCACCATGCAGGCGCGCGTGGTTTTCTCCATCACCGCGTAGTCAATGGAATTGTCCGGGCAGCAGGCGAAGGTGGCCGGGTCGATGCGTACGAACTGAGCATCCTCGCTGCTGCGTTCCAGCGCCAGCACGCAGGTATCGTAGATATCCGGCTCATGGCGCTTCAGCTCTTCCAGGTAGCGGCTGCAGCGGAACAGGAACATACCGCTGTTCCAGAAGTAATCGCCGCTGGCGACATATTCGCCGGCCTTGCTCTGGCACGGCTTCTCGACGAAATGCTCGACCGCCAGCACCCCCGCTGGCAGTTGTTTGCGCGCGGGGCGGCTCTTGATGTAGCCGTAGCCGGTTTCCGGCTTGTTCGCCGGTACGCCGAAGAGCACCATCTCGCCGCGTTCGGCGGCGCTGCAACCAAGCTCCAGCGCCGCTTGCAGCGCCACCCGATCCTCGATCAGGTGGTCGGCGGGCAGCACCAGCAGCAATTCGTCGCGGCCTTCGGCGATCAGCTTCAACGCGGCGATGGCGATGGCCGGCGCGGTGTTGCGGCCGAAGGGTTCGAGCAGCACGGTTTGCGCATCGCGGCCAATGGCGGCGAGCTGCTCGCTGACGATAAAGCGGTGTTCTTCGTTACACACCACGATGGGCGCGGCCATGCTCGCTGCGTCGAGTCGCAGCAAGGTCTGCTGGAACAGGGTATGGGCTCCGGACAGGGCCAGAAACTGCTTGGGGTACAACTTGCGTGACAGTGGCCAGAGTCTGGAACCGCTGCCGCCCGAGAGGATGACTGGGATCATGGTCGTGCTCCTTGAATGTGTGATGCTCGCCAGCGGCTACCAGCAAATGCCCTGGCGGCTCGCGCTGGAGGTGCTGGACAGGAAACCGACCAGATCGACGATCTGTTTGTCCCCGTTGACCTGGTTCAGCACATCGGCAAAGCGGCTGTCGCCGTTGCCGATAATCAGCACATCGGATGACTCGACCACCTCGTTCAGCTCGGCATGCAGCAGCGAGGAGACGTGAGGAATTTTCGACTCGATGTATTCCTTGTTGGCGCCTATGACTCGGGCGTATTCGACGTTGCTGTCGAAGATGCGCAGCTCATAGCCCTTGCCGATGAGCATTTCCGCCAACTCCACCAAGGGGCTTTCGCGCAAGTCGTCGGTGCCCGCCTTGAAGCTCAGGCCGAGCAGGCCGATCTTGCGTTTTTCGTAACTGGAAACCATGTCGAAGGCGCGCTGCACCTGAATCCGGTTGCTCGGCATGATGGAGCTGAGCAAGGGATGCTGAACGTCCAGCTGTGCGGCGCGGTAGGTCAGGGCGCGCACGTCCTTGGGCAGGCAGGAGCCGCCGAAGGCGAAGCCGGGTTTCATGTAGTACTTGGACAGGTTGAGCTTGTGGTCCTGGCAGATCACATCCATCACTTCGCGACCATCGACGCCAACCGCTTTGGCGATGTTGCCGATCTCGTTGGCGAAGGTCACCTTGGTCGCATGCCAGACGTTGCAGGTGTACTTGATCATCTCCGCGACTTCGATCGACTTGCGAATGATCGGTGCGTCCAGCTCGCTGTAGAGCTGTTCGAGCAGGTCGCCGGACTGCCGGTCCAGCTCGCCGATCACGGTCATCGCCGGGAAGTCGTAGTCCTTGATCGCGGTGCTCTCACGGAGGAATTCGGGGTTGGTCGCGACGCCGAAATCGATCCCGGCCTTTTTCCCGGAGGCTGCTTCGATCAGCGGTATCACCACCTTCTTCACGGTGCCCGGCAGCACGGTGCTGCGCACCACCACTGTGTGGCGATCGTTCTTATCGCGCAGGGCGTTGCCGATCTGCGTGCATACCGACTCCATGTAGCCGAGGTCGAGGTCGCCATTGCGCCTGCTCGGGGTGCCCACGGCGATAAACGACAGGTCGCTGGCGAGCACCGCGGCTTCCACGTCGGTGGTGCCATACAGGGTCCCGGCATTGACGCCGCTTTGCAGCAGCTCGCCCAGACCTGGTTCGACAATCGGTGATTTACCCTGGTTGATCAGGGCGATTTTGGTCGGCGAGATATCCACGCCGATCACGTAGTGGCCGCGCGCCGAGAGGCACCCCGCGCACACGGCACCGACATAACCCAACCCAAAAATACTGATACGCATTGGCCCATCTCCCTACGGTTCCCATACGGCGATCAATTTCGAGGCGAACGAAGCCAGCTGTCGTTACGCCAGTCGAAGATCATTTTGGGCAGGTGGTCGCCACTTTCGCGGTGGCGTATGGCGAGCGACTGCAGAGACTGCAGCTAAGGTCCGTCGCCGTTGATAACTGCTGATTATTTTTGCTTTGATGCCAGCGTCTATTCCCACTTGCTTCACTGCAAAAGTGCGAATTAGACCGTATTGCGTCAAGAATACGGCTTTAGGCTAACAGCGTGGAGAATGTAGTCAATAACTTGACATAGATGAAATAGTGCTAAGAATTTTGTTTCTTATTTCATCAAAAGAATGGCGAATTGCCAGCTTCGCGTGCGCGTAAATAGAGCAGAACGGGCCTCGAAAGACCCGATTTTCGCCCCTGTTTTTTAGCTCTATTTCGCGGCTTTTGGCTGGTAGGCGCAGTAGCCGGGGCGGGGGCCGATCTTCGGGTGGTTGCGGCAAGTATCCGGGCGCTTGTCGTAAATGGTGCATAGGCGCGATTTACGGTCCAGATACAGGCAGTCGTTATTGCTCATGCGAATCAGGGTGAAAATCCCCGATTTTTGGTTGAATCGCTCGACGATGCCTTCCTTTTGCAGGCGTTTGGCGATGTTCTTCGGCGGTTCGCCGCGCTCGAACTCATCGACCACGCCGATGCGGATCAGATCGTTGATGCGCACCTCCACCGGCAAGGTGCAGCAGCTGGAGATGCAGCCATGGCACATATCGCTGGTGTATTTGGCCCAGGTATCCAGGCGGTCGATTTCGGCGGCGGCGATCAGGTTGTTTTTCATCGG
>CAMPJN010000310.1 GCA_946886875.1 uncultured Pseudomonas sp. | reverse complement strand
ATATTGCCGTGCTGCGCCTGAATCGAGAGGTCAGCGCCCGCCTGCACTGCGAGCAGCATCTGCATGTGGTGGCCGGGGCGAGCCACCTGTTCGTCGAGCCCGGCGCCATGGAAGAGGTGGCCAGATTGGCGGCGGACTGGTTTCAACGTTATCTGGACGGTGGCGGGGTGTGGCATAAGTAGCCTGAAGGCGCGGCAGCACAGTGCCAGCCGAGCGGAGAGGGCGTGACAAAGCAGCTGAATCTCTCACCGCGTCATCCGGTCAAACCCGCGTAGGCCAACATCAGGAGAAACCGCCAATGCGGCGCCGACAGATGACCGCGAAGGAATATGCCAAAGCCATCGGCGTAGGTATCGCTACGGCGATAATTCTGTCGCTGATCATCGTGCCCGCCAATCAGGCCGGAATTTTGTCGATGCCCAGGCCATTGCCGCTGGCATTCGCCCAGCTGCTGTTCGGCGACGTGCCCTGGGTGGTGGGGCTGCTGTTTCATGTCCTGTATGTGACCTTATGGTCGGTGGTCTATCTGGCGGTGTTCAGTCAGCCGAAGTTTTTCAATGCCCTATGGTTGGCGTTGGGGCTCTGGTTGCTGGTGCTCCTGTTGTTTTTCCCTCTGATCGGCTGGGGCCTGATGGGCCTCGCCGTCGGCCCCATGCTCGTGCTCGCGGCGCTGATCCCCCATCTACTTTTCGCCATCATCCTGTGGGGCCTGTCGCGCTGGGCCTTCGCGGGCGGCGGTGCGGCTCCAACCTAGCTGTCCTCGGCAGCCAGATTATTTGGCGCTGCACCCATGCCTGCCGAGACCGCAATGAATGGGTAAGGTGCGCCATGCGCACCGACGTTGGCGCAGATTCCTGGTGCGCGCGGCGCGCCCTACGCAGTCAGCCTTGTCTCGAACGAACCTCACAAGCTCTCCAATTGTTTTTGTAGCTGCTCGAAAGCGACGTCCAACGCTTTCTGTCGGTCGACCAGCTCCTGCTTGCGCTCGCTGTTGCTCTTGCCGATCTCGCCGAGCAGTTGTTTGAGCGCAGCGTCGCTGCCGATGGCTTTAAGCAGGTTTTTGTCCTTGAGCAGCGCGGCGGTCGCGGCCACCTGGGCCTGGGCGGTTTCGCTGCGCGCCGCGAGGTGCTTGTCGTAGGCGCTAAGGTCTTCGCGCAACTGGGCGATGATCTGCTGATCTGGGCTCTCCAGCGCGCGCCGGGTCTTGCTGCGCAGTTCCGGCAGGTCGGGCACGTGGAGGATGGTGCCGGCGCGTAGCGTGTCTATTTCGCCAAGCTGCGGGTTGGCCTTGAGCAACGCCGCCTCGACCTTTTCCTTCTGCTTGGGGGTCAGGCGCACGAACAGCTTGCTGGAGATTTCCCCGAGGTTTTTTTCGCCGCGAAAGGTGGTGATGGCCATGAAAAAACTCCTCTAGAAACCGATGACATTGGTCAGGCCCATGTCGGCGGGTACCGGCGTGCCGCCGAGCACGCGAATATTGCCGGTGCTGGTGTTGCCGATGACGATGGCGAGCTCGATCTGCGGATGCAGGTGCAGGGTGTCGAGATCGCCGAGACCAACCAGGCGGTTGTTGCTGGCATTCAGGGTGCGTGCCATCAGTTGCCCGAGCAGCGGTTGCTCGCCAGCAGCACCGCCGCCGAAGGTTTCGCAGCGGTTGGCGGCGAACAGGCAGTGTTCCAGGCCGCCGCAGAGATTGAGCGACACGCTGGTCAGGTGCGCGCGCAACTGGTTGCCCTGGATCGACAGGTCGGCCGGAATCAGCGCCAGGGCGAAAGCGCGGTTGGCGGTGAGCAGGTAGGCCGCTTCGGCGCCATTGAAGAAGTAGGCACTGGTGAAATAGCCGCTGCCGCCAATCGGAGTGGGTGCGATATGAATGGCACGCCAGACGATAGGCGCGGTGCCCGGTTGGGCGTCTTCGCCGAGACGGTCGACGAAATTGCCATCGATGGTCACCCGGTCGAACGGCGGCGCCAGGTGAATAGCGGCGATTTGCCCGCCGCTGCGCTCCGGTCCTATGGCGAACAGGCGATTGCCAGCGATACGCAGTTGACCGACCGCCACCGCGCGCAAGGCATCCACGGCGGGCGACGCGATGGCGCCGCGGGCCACGTCGGCGATGAGGTTGTCGCACAAGTCGCCGCGCTCGACACGGATCAGCTGGATGGCAGCAAAGGCACTGGCTTCGTTATTGGCGGCCAGGCCGAGTTGGCGACAACGGTTGCCGCTGAACGTCAGCACCCCGGCCGCCGCGCCTTCGCCCATGGCCAGCGCCGCCAGGCCTATTTGCTCGATGAAATTATCGGCGATGCGTGCGTTCTCCAGCCGATGGCTGACCAGAATGGCATTGCCCTGCAAGGTTTTCAGCCGATTGCCCTGGACGATCACGTCGTCCAGGGCAATCGGGTCCAGCCCCTCTTCGAGGACGATACCGTCGCCGCTACGTTCGCCGAGCCCGGTGATTTCGTTGTTCTCGATGCGCAACCCATCGACCCCGGCGCGTATACCGCCGCCACTGGTGTAGATGGTGTTATCGGCGACCGTGAATGGCGAGCCGGGCAGCACTGCGCCTGTGGCGACTATGGCGCTCTGGTCGCCGTTGAGCATCAGGTTGTCGCTAATCCGGGTATTGCCGTAATGCAGGCAGCTGCCTTCGAAGCTGAGGGCGCGTTGGCTGCAGAAAAACAGGCTGCGGGCCACACGCAGCTCGCCGGTGAGCAGGTAGTTCTGTTGCCTGCTCTCGTCCATGGCGATGCCACGCTCAGCGACTATCGCGCAGTCGCTGACGCTGGCGCCGAGGACCAAACCGGACAGACCGATGCCGACACTGGTGCCATCACTCACGGCGAGGCCGAGCACATTGATGTGCTCGGCGCGCAGATCGATGCTGTTGCGCACCTCGATCATCGCCGTGCTGCCGGAACGCGCGGCCGAGCCGATGACGCTGAGGTTCTCCAGGGCGACGCCGGTGCTGGCGCTGATTTCGATCACCGTGGCCGGCTCGCTGCCGACCAGTTGCGTGGCCCAACCCTGGCCGCGTATGCGCAGCGAGCGCGCGCCATCGACGGTCAGCGGGGTGCCGATGTTGTAGGTACCGATGCCCAGGCAGATGGTGCCGCCGCTGTCCTTGATCGAGTCGATGGCCTGCTGCAGGGTCGCGGTGCCGCTGTTGTGGCCTTCGGCACTGACACAGACGCTGCAGTCGCAACCTTCGCCCTCGGCCACTGGCGGCCACAGCGTGCGGCAATCGGTTTCGTTGTCGGGGAAGTCGATCACCGCCAGCCGCGCGTAGTGGTGGTGGATGCCCAGCGGCGGCGCCTGGTCGAGCAGTTCGATGCTGGCATCCACGCTGCGGGCGGCGAATACCCAATAATCGCCGCTGTGGAACTCACCGCCGGCCGGGTCGAGGCTGAACTCGACGAGAATGCCGTGTTCGAGGAACAGCCGCGTGCCCGCCGGCGGAATGGTGATCTCGCCACTGGCCAACGGAGCGTTGAGGTCCTGCACCTCGGTGCCGTCCTCGCGGCGCACCAGGCCGGACTGATCCCAGCGACGCACCCGGGTATTGCGCGCCGCGTCGGTGGCCTGCTGGGCGTCAGTGGGAAACAGCCCGGCGCTGAGGGCTACATCGAACTCCAGGGTGCGCGCGGTTTCGTCCACGCCGCCGGCGACGCGAATCCGCCGCAGCTCGCCGGGCAGGTTGTGCAGCTCGCGCCAGTCGTCGGTCACCTCGACCCAGTCGCCATCGTGGAAGCGCAGCACATCATCGCGACCGATGCTCTCAACGGTGATGCGCTCGCGCGCCGGGTTGATATGGCTGACCCGCGAGGCCACGCTGGCATTGTCTCGCGACCACTTGAAGGTGGCCTCGCCGAACACGCCACCCTGGTGTACCTCGACGCGGTACAGCTGGTTCTCCAGCCCGCGATAACCGGCGGCGGGCGGTACCTGGCAAGGGTCCGGCTCGAAGCTGGGGTCGCCGGTGGCGGTAGACAGGCGGCCGGCCGAGGGCGCGGTGGCTTCCAGCCAGCCGGGAATTTCGTCGTCGCTGGTGGCGCAGCTGATATCGCCGACATCGGCCAGCAGCTTGACCTGCCAGACCGTCTGCAAGCGGCCGGTGGTGTCGACGCCGACGGCTTTTTCCACCAGTTCCGGCATATTCACCGCGGTCAGCTCGCGCTGCCAGACGTCGACGTAGGCCAGATGCGGGCCGCCGTCCGGTAGCTCAGGCGGGTTCGGGTAGTAGGGCTGGGCGGCGTAGTCCAGCGGCAGGCTGCCGCTCAGCTCGGCCAGGCGTGGCTCCCAGGTATCCGGAGCGCCACCGTGGTTCTCCGCCAGCAGGCCGTCGGCGTAGATGCGCCCGGGGCCGATGCTCAGGGCGCCGCCATCGGCCTCGATGCGGAAGCCATCCGGGGTGATGCGCGGCACCACATTGCCGCCGTAGGTGTCCAGTGAGCCGGCTTGCAGGCGTCGCGCCAGCTGGGCGAGCCATTCGTTCCAGTCGGCGTCCAGCTGAACGCGCCCTTGTTGCATGACCACGCCGAGAAAATCCTGGCGGGCGTCGAAGCGGATGCGGCTCAAGTCGAAACTCATGGTGGGTTCCCTCCCTCAGGATTCGTGGAAGATGCCGGCACGCAGGCCGACTCGCAGGTATTCCGCCAGGCGGATACGCAGATTGGTCACGCGCTGGGCGCCGTACAGGTGGTGAAACACGCCCATTTCGCTTTCGTCGTCGGCACCGCGCAGAATTTCGTCTGGGGTGCTGGTGGCGAGTTGGCCGTAGGCGGCGCTGCCATAGCGCAACGAGGTGAAGCGCGGGGCGATGGAATGCGCGGTCGCGGCGGAGTCCGGCTGGCAGCGATGGCGCCGGGGCACGATGGAGGCGAACGGCAGCCAGCTGAAACGCA
>CAMPJN010000309.1 GCA_946886875.1 uncultured Pseudomonas sp. | reverse complement strand
CGGATACATCTGCTCTTCCAGCAGTTCGCGCATGATGTTGGTCGAGGCGGTGTAGCCCCAGGTTTCCTTGGGGTAGGGGTTGATCCAGATAAGCTTCTTGTACTTCTCCATAAAGCGTTTGATCCAGACGTAGCCCGGCTCCTCGTTCCAGTGCTCGACGCTACCGCCGGCCTGGGTGATTTCGTAGGGCGCCATGGCGGCGTCGCCGACGAACACCACCTTGTAGTCGGCGCCGTATTTGTGCAGCAGATCCTGGGTGGAGAAACGCTCGGAGGTGCGGCGCAGGTTGTTCTTCCAAACCGACTCGTACACGCAGTTATGGAAGTAGAAATACTCCATATGCTTGAACTCGGTCTTGCAGGCGCTGAACAGCTCTTCGCAGACCTTGACGTGGGCGTCCATGGAGCCGCCGATGTCGAACAGGATCAGCAGCTTGACCGCGTTACGCCGCTCCGGGCGCATCTGGATGTTGAGCAGGCCGCCGTCCTTGGCGGTGTGGTCGATGGTGCCGTTGAGGTCGAGTTCGTCCTGAGCGCCCTGGCGGGCGAACTTGCGCAGGCGACGCAGGGCCACCTTGATATTGCGCGTGCCCAGCTCGACCTGATCGTCGAGGTTCTTGTACTCGCGCTGATCCCATACCTTGACCGCCTTGCCCTGGCGCTTGCCGGCGTCGCCGACGCGGATGCCTTCCGGGTTGAAGCCGCCTGAGCCGAACGGGCTGGTGCCGCCGGTGCCGATCCACTTGTTGCCGCCGGCATGGCGTTCCTTCTGTTCTTCCAGGCGCTTCTTGAATTCCTCGATCAGTTTGTCGAGGCCGCCGAGGGATTCGATCTTGGCGCGTTCCTCGTCGGTCAGCGAACGTTCGAACTCCTTGCGCAGCCACTCATCGGGGATCAAGGCCTCGATGTGCTGGTTAAGGTTTTCCAAGCCCTTGAAGTAGGCGCCGAAGGCGCGGTCGAACTTGTCGAAATGCCGCTCGTCCTTGACCAGAATCGCTCGCGAAAGGAAGTAGAACTCGTCCATATCGGCGAACACCACGTTGTGCTTCAACGCGTTGATCAGGTCGAGCAGCTCGCGCACCGAAACCGGTACTTTGGCGGCGCGCATTTCGTTGAACAGGTTGAGCAGCATGGCTGCGTCCTCACTTGCAGAATCATTCCCCGGTTGGGGTGCTCTGTGTAGGAGCCAGCTTGCTGGCGATCAGGGACATCAGC
Organism: uncultured Pseudomonas sp.; assembly: GCA_946886875.1. Next base: position 3,710 of record CAMPJN010000309.1, on the reverse strand, counting down.
AGTGTGCTGGATCGCCAGCAAGCTGGCTCCTACAGGTCGAGACTCGTGTCTCTTAACGCGAAGCGCGACGACTCATAAACGCCAGGCGCTCCAGCAGTTGCACATCCTGCTCGTTCTTCACCAAGGCACCGGCCAGCGGCGGGATGGCCTTGGTCGGATCGCGCTCGCGTAGTACCGCTTCGCCGATATTGTCGGCCATCAGCAATTTGAGCCAGTCGACCAGTTCGCTGGTGGAAGGCTTCTTCTTCAGGCCCGGCACCTTGCGCACGTCGAAGAACACATCCAGCGCTTCGGCGACCAGATCCTTCTTGATGTTGGGGTAGTGCACATCGACGATCTTCTGCAGGGTGCTGCGATCCGGGAAGGCTATGTAATGGAAGAAGCAGCGGCGCAGGAAGGCGTCCGGCAGTTCTTTTTCGTTGTTCGAGGTGATGATGATGATCGGGCGCTTTTTCGCTTTGATCGTCTCGTCGGTCTCGTAAACGTAGAACTCCATCTTGTCGAGTTCTTGCAGCAGGTCGTTGGGGAATTCGATGTCGGCCTTGTCGATCTCGTCGATCAGCAGGATCACCCGCTCATCGGATTCGAAGGCTTCCCACAGCTTGCCCTTCTTGATGTAGTTGCGTACGTCGTGGACTTTGTCCGAATCCAACTGCGAATCGCGCAGGCGGCTGACCGCGTCGTACTCGTACAGGCCCTGGTGGGCCTTGGTGGTGGACTTGATGTGCCAGGTGATCAGGCGTGCGCCAAAGGACTCAGCCAGCTGCTCAGCCAGCATGGTTTTACCCGTGCCCGGCTCGCCCTTGACCAGCAACGGACGCTCCAGGGTGATGGCGGCGTTGACCGCAAGCTTGAGGTCGTCGGTGGCGACGTAAGACTGGGTGCCTTCGAACTTCATCGGTAAATCCTCGAACGGTAGCGCGCAGGGCCATACCCGCGGGTTCAGTATTTGAAAAGTCGACTATAACGCGCGAGCCGGGCCACTGTGAACGCAGACGCCTTATTCAGTCACTGAATGGCCCGTCACTCCTCGACTGATTCGCCCCGGTCAGGAGCATTTTCGAACTGGGTGGTGAAAGCTTCGACAAAAGCATTGCGCAAAATGGCGAGGAACGCCTGAAACGCACTGACATCCTGGCGGTGTACGTTGCCGCTGAGTTCGATTCGGGTGGCGAATTGATCCTTCGGATGATTTTTCAGCGCGGTTTCGCCCGCCCCGATCAGCGCCTCCCAGATCGAACGGAACAACCCCTTGTCGCCATTGGCCACGTCCTGTTGCCAATCGAACACCTCGACATTGTGCAGCAGGGGCTTGATATAGCCGCTGAGCTGGCCGTTATCGGCGCTCGCCTCTATGACCAGATCACCGCTGCCGGCCTTGAAGTCGAACTTGCCATAGGCTGCGGAAAAGTCGTTGAGGCGGGTGAGGTCGATATCGGTGACGCGCAATTTCAACTGGAACTCTTCGAAATCCTGCAAGGGGTCGAAGGAGGCGCTGCTTTCCAGTGGCGCATGGCCGAGCAAATTGGCGGTGCCTTCGAAGCGCGCGACGCGTTCGTCCTGTTCGTCGCTGACATTGGTCAGGTTGTAGATACTGGCGTTGACCTGGCTCGCTTGCAGGTCGACCGGAGGCGTGGAGGTGAAGTTGTGAAAATGCACGACGCCCTCGACCACCCGAACCTCGTTGAGGGTAATGGGCAGCAGCTTGGTCAGTTGCTCGCGCCAGTTGGTGCCCTGGCCGGTCTGCGAGTTCTGTCGATTTTTGCCGCCATCGACGAAGTTGACCACCGGATGTTCGAATACCACCTCGGCGACCACGGCGCGCTCATACCAGAGAGCCTTCCAGCTGACCGCCAGATCGATGCTTGGGGCCTCGACAAAGGGTAGCGGCACTTTACCGTCGACCTTGACGATGCGCAGGTCGTTGATTCCGTATGCGCCGCGCCACCAGGCCAGGTCGATATCGGCGATATGCCCGCGATAGTCGCCCATGTCGGCGAGCTTGTTGTTCAGGTAGTCGCGTACCAGCAGAGGCAGGGCGAAATGCAGCGCCACCAAGGCGACGACAAGACCCAGGAGTATCCATTGCGGAATGCTGTAGCGCTTTTTCATAAGGGAAAGACTCGTTGCCGACGCTGGGGGTTCCCGCTATGCAGTAACCGGACTGGACGGCCAGGCACATGCGTCTTAGGCTTGGGAGCTTATTCGGCAACTTCGCACAAGGATACTGCCATGAGCCGCATCTACGCAGACAACGCGCAATCCATAGGCAATACGCCGCTGGTGATGATCAATCGCCTGGGGCCTAAAGGCGTCACCATTCTGGCCAAGATAGAAGGGCGCAACCCGGCCTATTCGGTGAAGTGCCGCATTGGCGCCAGCATGGTCTGGGATGCGGAAGAGCGCGGCGTACTCAAGCCCGGCATGACCATAGTCGAGCCCACCTCGGGCAACACCGGCATCGGCCTGGCCTTCGTCGCTGCGGCGCGCGGCTATAAATTGCTGCTGACCATGCCGGCCTCCATGAGTCTGGAACGGCGCAAGGTATTGAAAGCCCTGGGCGCCGAGCTGGTGCTGACCGAGCCGGCCAAGGGCATGAAGGGCGCCATCGAGAAGGCCGCGGAAATCGCCGCGTCTGATAGCGCCAAGTACTTTATGCCGCAGCAGTTCGAAAACCCGGCCAACCCGGCGATCCATGAACAGACCACCGGCCCGGAGATCTGGAAGGATACCGAGGGTTCCATCGATGTGCTGGTATCGGGGGTCGGCACCGGCGGCACCATTACCGGGGTGTCGCGTTATATCAAGCAGATTCAGGGCAAGCCGATTCTCTCGGTGGCGGTGGAGCCAATCGGCTCGCCGGTGATCAGTCAGACTTTGGCCGGCGAAGAGGTCAAGCCCAGCCCGCACAAGATTCAGGGCATAGGCGCCGGTTTTGTCCCGGCCAACCTCGATCTGGCGATGGTCGACCGGGTGGAGTTGGTCAGTGACGACGAGGCCAAAGCCGTCGCCCTGCGTCTGATGCGCGAGGAAGGCATCCTCTGCGGCATCTCCTGCGGCGCCGCCATGGCCGCGGCGATGCGCATCGCCGAAGAACCGGAGATGCAAGGCAAAACCCTGGTGGTGATACTGCCCGACTCCGGCGAGCGCTACCTGTCGTCGATGCTCTTCGCCGATATGTTCACCGAGCAGGAATTGCAGCAGTAAGCGATATTCGTATAGCCAAGCCGCCTGACCAGGCGGCTTTTTTATGTACGAGACCATGGAATAGGGGCGTTGGGCTCGGCTCTGGTAGCCCGGATGCAATCCGGGGAAATAGTCGCGTCGGGTAAACTGATCGTTCCCACGCTCCAGCGTGCTAACGCAGCCCGTGACGCCCCGCGTCACCCACCGGCGATGGTTAGACTCGGAGGATTCGACGCCTCGACGTGGGCCCGACAGATATCTAACCGCCAACCGCTTTGTTGGGCTTCGCTACGCTCAACGCCAACCTACCAGCCATGAAGAGTTCGAATCGCTCCCCCGGTTTTAGCTGGCTTTGACCGGCGCCAGGGTCGTCGTGGGTCGCACCACCAGCCACAGGGCGATCGCGATCAATACACCGCCGTACAAGTAAGCCCAGGACAACGGCTCGTCGAGCAGCAACCAGCCCCATAGCACGCCGAACGGCGGAATCAGAAAGGTGGTGGTCGAGGCTTTGATCGGGCCGA
>CAMPJN010000308.1 GCA_946886875.1 uncultured Pseudomonas sp. | reverse complement strand
GATGCCGTTAACGTCGACAGTGAAGCCGCCCTTAACCTTACCGTTGATAACGCCCGTAACCACTTCCTCAGCGGCGAAAGCTGCTTCCAGAACGATCCAGCACTCGGCGCGCTTGGCTTTTTCGCGGGACAACTTGGTTTCACCAAAGCCATCTTCAACCGCGTCCAGCGCAACGTGAACTTCATCACCGACCTTGATGGTCAGTTCACCAGCGTCGTTGTGGAACTGCTCGAGCGGGATGAGGCCTTCGGACTTCAAACCAGCGTGAACGGTTACCCAACCAGCTTGGTAATCGATATCGACGATAATTGCGGTGATGATAGAGCCAGCCTGAAGATTCAGGGTTTTTAGGCTTTCTTCAAAAAGTTCTGCAAAGCTTTCGCTCATGTTGATTCCTGTTGATTCAGGGCAGGGAATCTGCCCAAACCACACTCCAGACAATGTGGGTACGTTCATATAAGAAGAAGCGTACGGGACTAGGACTGGTCTCCCGCATGCCTCCTTGCGAGCCGGTCAGCTTAAGCAGCTGTGGCTCTTGTCATCCGGCCAGATCGCGAAGAGCGACCTCACTCAGAATTCGTTCCAGCACTTGCTCGATGGTGAGTTCGGTAGAATCCAGTTGGATCGCATCGGCCGCCGGCTTGAGCGGGGCCACTGCACGCTGGGTATCGCGCTCATCGCGCGCCTGAATCTCATCAAGAAGACTCACGAGATTAACATCATCGCCCTTGGCCTTCAACTGCAAGTAACGCCGCTGCGCGCGCTCTTCAGCGCTGGCGGTGAGGAAGATCTTCAGCGGCGCATCCGGGAATACCACCGTGCCCATGTCGCGGCCATCGGCGACCAAACCCGGCATCTCGCGAAACGCCCGCTGACGCTGCAACAGGGCTTCACGCACGGCGGGCAATGAAGCTACCTGCGAGGCGCCGGCGCCGACGTATTCGTTGCGGATGGCGTCGGTGACTTCTTCGCCTTCCAGAATGATTTTCTGTCCCTGGCCAGCCGCAGCGGCAATGAATTGCACATCCAGATGTGCGGCCAGCAGCTTCAAAGCCTCTTCGTTGGTCAGGTCGACGCCATGATTGCGCGCGGCGAAAGCCAGCAACCGATAGAGCGCACCCGAGTCCAGCAGATTCCAGCCCAGCTGCTTGGCCAGCAAGCCGGCAATGGTGCCCTTGCCCGAACCGCTGGGGCCGTCGATGGTGATAACCGCTGCCAGCGCCGTCATGACTTGCCCTCCTCTGCCACGCGCATACCGACCTGCGCCGCCAGGGCCAGGAAGTTGGGGAACGAAGTGGCGACGTTGGCGCAGTCATGGATGCGGATCGGCGCGGTGGCGCGCAACGATGCGACGCTGAAGGCCATGGCGATACGGTGGTCGCCATGGCTCCATACCTCGCCACCGCCGATAGTGCCACCTTCGATGACGATACCGTCCGGGGTCGGCTCGGCCTTGACGCCCAGGGCGATCAAGCCATCGGCCATTACTTGAATGCGATCGGATTCCTTGACCCGCAGCTCTTCAGCGCCGCGCAGCACGGTATGACCTTCGGCGCAGGATGCCGCAACGAACAACACCGGGAACTCGTCGATGGCTAGCGGCACCAGGTCTTCTGGAATATCGATCCCCTTGAGCTTGGCGCTGCGTACGCGGATATCGGCTACCGGCTCGCCGCCAACTTCACGCTGATTTTCCAGGGTTATATCGCCACCCATCAGCTTGAGGATATCGATCACCCCGGTACGGGTCGGGTTGATGCCGACATGTTCGAGCAACAGCTCGGAACCCTCGGCAATGCTGCCGGCAACCAGGAAGAACGCAGCCGAGGAAATATCCGCGGGCACTTCGATATGAGTGGCCTTGAGCTTGTGGCCGGACTCGAGGCTGGCGGTGCTGCCGTCAACGGTTACCGGATAGCCGAAACCGCGCAACATGCGCTCGGTATGGTCGCGGGTCGGCGCCGGCTCGGTGACCGAGGTTTCGCCGGCCGCGTAGAGCCCGGCCAGCAGCAGGCAGGATTTGACCTGGGCGCTGGCCATTGGCATTTCGTAGCTCATCCCGGTCAGACGCTGACCACCGCGAATGGTCAAAGGTGGGCGGCCTTCCGGGGCGGTCTCGATCAGCGCACCCATTTCACGCAACGGCCGCGCCACACGATTCATCGGCCGCTTGGACAACGAAGCATCGCCGGTCAAGGTGACGTCGAAGGGTTGCGCGGCGAGCAGACCGCTGAGCAGGCGCATGGAGGTGCCGGAGTTGCCCAGATAGATCGGCCCGGGCGGCGCCTGCAAACCATGCAGACCGACGCCATGAATGGTCACCCGACCGTGGTGCGGGCCTTCGATGACCACACCCATATCGCGGAACGCCTGCAGGGTGGCCAGGGCATCTTCGCCTTCGAGGAAACCTTCGACTTCGGTCGTGCCCTCGGCCAAGGAGCCGAGCATGATCGAGCGGTGGGAGATGGATTTGTCACCCGGAACGCGGATGCGACCGGACAGTTTGCCGCCTGGATTGGCCAGAAAAATCAGATCGTTCGAGTGCATAGCGTCCACATAGGCCCTGCGGGCCAGAATTTTGCTGAAATGTTCGCGGGCCACCCGGGCGCGGGTGAACACGCCCAGCAGTTGATGCCCATCCCCAGCGTCGACCGCGTCGCGCAAAGCGTCGAGGTCGCCGCGAAATAGATCCAGGGTGTGCAGCACGGCCTCGCGGTTGGCGAGAAAGATGTCGTGCCACATCACCGGGTCGCTGCCGGCAATCCGCGTGAAATCGCGAAAGCCGCCAGCGGCGTAACGGAAAATCTCCAGATTCTCGCTGCGTTTAGCCAGCGAATCGACCAGACCAAAGGCCAGCAAGTGCGGCAGATGGCTGGTGGCGGCGAGCACCTGATCATGGTGCTCGACCTGCATATGTTCGACGTCCGCCCCCAACTCGCGCCACAGGCTATCGACTAGTTGCAGGGCTTGCGGGTTCGTTTGCTCCAGCGGGGTCAGAATGACCTTGTGGCGGCGGAACAGCTCGCCATTGGCCGCCTCCACCCCGCTCTGCTCGGAGCCGGCAATCGGGTGGCCCGGCACGAAGCGCGCCGGCATCTCGCCGAAGGCCAGGCGCGCGGCGCGTACCACATTGCCTTTGGCGCTGCCGACATCGGTGAGCACGGCATCGCCCAGATCGAGCCTGGCCAGTTCGCCGAGCAATTTTTCCATGGCCAGAATCGGTACCGCCAGCTGGATCAGCTCGGCGCCCTTACAGGCATCGGCCAGGCGCTCCTCGCAGCGATCGACCACACCCAACTCGACGGCGAGGCGCCGCGACTCGGGGTCCAGATCGACACCCACCACTTCGCGGCACAGCCCACGCTCGCGCAAACCTTTGGCAAAAGAACCACCGATCAACCCCAGGCCTATCACCACCAGGGTACCGACCATCGGAGCTGGAACCGGTTTCGAATCGCTCACGCGCTCAGCACCTTGGTCAGCGCCTCGAGGAAGCGTGCGTTTTCTTCCGGTAAGCCGATGGAGATGCGCAGATGGGTCGGCATGCCGTAGTTGGCCACCGGCCGTACTATCACGCCTTCGCGCAGCAACCCCTGATAAATCGGCATGGACTCGCACCCCAGATCGACGGCGATGAAATTGCCCTTCGAGGGAATCCAGCTCAGGCCAAGCGCCTGAAAGCCCGCTTGCAACTGCGCCATACCGGCAGCGTTGATGCGGCGGCTTTGCGCCAGATAATCGGCATCGTCGAAGGCGGCGCAGGCCGCGGCCAGGGCCAGGCTGTTGACGTTAAAGGGTTGGCGCACGCGGTTGAGCACATCGGCAATCTGCGCCGAACTGATGGCGTAGCCGACGCGCAATGCTGCCAGGCCATAGGCTTTGGAGAAGGTGCGCGAGACCAATAGATTGGGATGTTTGGACAGGTAATCGAGGCCATTCGGCAGCTCGTCGCCTTCAGCGTATTCGATATAGGCCTCGTCCAGCACTACCAGCACCTGCTCGGGCACTCGAGCGAGGAAGTCCGTCAGCGCCTGAGGACCGAACCAGGTGCCGGTCGGGTTGTTCGGGTTGGCGATAAATACGACGCGGGTATTGGCATCTATGGCGGCGAGGATGGCCTCCAGGTCATGGCCATAGTCTTTGGCCGGCACCACCTTGCCCTGGGCGCCAACGGCCTGGGTGGCGATCGGATAAACCGCAAAAGCGTGCTCGCTGAATACCGCGTTCAAGCCGGGCGCCAGGTAGGCGCGGGCGACCAATTCGAGGATATCGTTGGAGCCGTTGCCCAGGGTGACCTGATTGACCTGCACGCCGCAGCGCTCGGCCAGCAGGCTTTTCAGGGCAAAGCCATTGCCATCGGGATAACGGGTCAGCTCGGCCAACTCGCCGCGAATCGCCTCCAGCGCCTTGGGGCTCGGGCCTAGCGGGTTTTCGTTGCTGGCCAGTTTGACGATGGTCGCGGGATCCAGATCCAGTTCACGGGCCAATTCGTCCACCGGCTTACCCGGCACATAGGGCGACAGCTTCTGTACGCCTGGCTGGGCCAGGGCGAGGAAATCAGATGACATAGCTACAAGCCTCGAGCTACAAGTCGCAAGCCGCTTGCCGCGCGCCGATCCGCTTGCAGCTGGTGGCTCGCAGCTTGCCGCTGCTGTTTAAAGTACCGCCTTCGGATACGACCCCAGCACTTTCAGCGCCACGGCTTCCTGATTGAGTTTCTCCAGCACGTCCTTGATCAGCGGGTCGCGGTGGTGGCCGACGAAGTCGATGAAGAATACGTAGGTCCATTTACCGCTGCGCGACGGGCGGGTTTCGATGCGGGTCAGGTCGATGCCGTTATTGTGGAAGGGCACCAGCAATTCATGCAACGCACCGGGCTTGTTGCGCATGGAGACGATGATCGAAGTCTTGTCGTCGCCGGTCGGCGG
>CAMPJN010000307.1 GCA_946886875.1 uncultured Pseudomonas sp. | reverse complement strand
GACATGATTTTAGAGGGCTCAGAAACCGGCAAGGGCCGGCACCTGGGCGGCTATTCTATGCTCCGCCAAGCGCTTGTAAAGCGAGCGATTGAAAATCTTTTCAGCGGCGCTTAGCCGACCCGACGAGACGCACCCGAGCCACCTCGGACAGCCCTCGAATAAGCGCTTTATGGTAGACGGATACCGAGAAGTTTCACGCCCTACGGCCATTATCGGTACGGCGCGATTGACCCCGAATTTGCTGGATAGCGCAGAGATTTTGGCGCCGCGCTTACGGTTCGTCAGCCGTTGGCTCTAGAATGGCGACACTTTTTTCGTGGAAGCCCAATTAATGGCTTGGCCAACCATAAGAATCATCGCCTTTATCAACGGTATTTTTCTGATCACCCTGGCCGTCGGCATGCTGGTGCCGATGCTGACCCTGTTGATTTTCGAACGCCACCACGAGCTGAACTCGTTTCTCTGGTCGAGCCTGATCACGGTGATCGCCGGTCTCGCCATGGTCGCCCAGGGGCGCCCGCAAAACACCCAGCTGCGACCGCGCGACATGTACATGCTGACCACCGCCAGCTGGCTGATTGTCTGCGTGTTCGCCGCCCTGCCGATGACGCTGATTCACCATATCAGCTACACCGACGCCTTTTTCGAGACCATGTCCGGCATCACCACCACCGGCTCGACCGTGTTGTCCGGGCTGGATACCGCCTCGCCGGGTTTGCTGATCTGGCGTTCGATGCTGCAGTGGCTCGGCGGCATCGGCTTTATCGGCATGGCCGTGGCGATCCTGCCGTTGCTGCGGGTCGGTGGTATGCGCCTGTTCCAGACCGAGTCCTCGGACTGGGGCGAGAAAGTCATGCCGCGCTCGCATATGGCCGCCAAGTACATCATCTCCATCTTCATCGGCATCACCATATTGGGTACCTTCGCCTACTGGCTATCAGGCATGAGCTGGTTCGATGCGATCAACCATTCGATGACCTCGATCGCCACCGGCGGTTACTCCACGTCCGACAGCTCCATGGGCAAGTTCGGCCCAGCCTCACATTGGGTGGCCATTGTCCTGATGCTTTTAGGGGGCCTGCCTTTCACCCTGTATGTCACCACCATTCGTGGCAATCGCAAGGCGCTGATCAAGGACGAACAGGTGCGCGGCTTTATCGGCTTGCTGATGGTCACCTGCTTGATGTTCAGCATCTGGCTCTGGTTGCATTCCGACCACGATTACTTAGACGCGCTACGCATCGTCACCTTGAACGTGGTTTCCGTGGTAACCACCACCGGTTTTGCCTTGGGCGATTACAGCCTGTGGGGCGACTTCGCGGTCATGATGTTCTTCTACCTGACCTTCGTTGGCGGCTGCTCCGGCTCGACCTCGGGCGGCTTGAAGGTATTCCGCTTCCAGGTGGCCTACACCCTGCTGCGCAGCGGCCTCACCCAGCTCGTTCATCCGCGTGCGGTGATCAAGCAGCAGTACAACGGCCATAACCTCGATGAGGAAATCGTCCGTTCGATCCTGACCTTCTCGTTCTTTTTCACCGTCACCATCGGCGCCATTGCTCTTGGCCTGACGCTGATAGGACTGGACTGGATTACCGCGCTGACCGGTGCGGCCACCGCCGTCTGTAACGTCGGCCCGGGTCTGGGCCCGATCATCGGCCCGGCAGGCAACTTCTCGACTCTGCCGGATGCGGCCAAATGGCTGCTATCGCTGGGCATGCTGCTGGGGCGCCTGGAGATCCTCACCGTCCTGGTGCTGGTTACCCGCGCCTTCTGGCGTCATTAAGCGGCGCTGATGCCCAAGACGGGATCAAAGACGCGCGCGGTATTCGCTTGGGGTAACGGCGAACCAGCGGCGAAACGCACGAAAGAAATTGCTCGGGTCGGCAAAGCCCAAAAGATAGGCCACTTCCAACAGGCTCAGTTTCGGTTGCGCCAGGTATTGCTCGGCCAGCTCACGACGGGTGTCGTCGAGCAGGCGCTGAAAGCTGGTGCCTTCGTCCTGCAAGCGGCGTTGCAGGGTGCGCTGCGACAGATGCAGCGCCTGCGCCACCGCCTCGCGCTTGGGCTCGCCTTGGGGTAATAGCCGGCACAGCACTTGGCGCGCCTGGTGGGTCACCCGGCTCTCGGAGAACCGCGCCAGGTACTCCCCGGCGAATCGGTCATGCAATTGCGCCAGGGATTCGTTGGCGGTCGGCAGCGGCATGTCCATATCGGCGCGATCGAACAGCAGCCCGTAGTGCTCGCCGTTGAATTGCAGTGGCCCCTGGAATACCTGCTGAAAAGGTTCCAGGTCGAGCGGTGGCTCGCCCTGGAACATCACCCGCAACGGACGAATCGGCTTACCGGTGATCCAGCGACAGAACGCCAGGGCATAGGCCAACGAGGCTTCGATACTCTGCCGCGCGGCGGGCAGGCGATCGCCGTGGATCGCCAAGGTCAGCTCATAGCCATCGCGGGTGGGACGGAAATTCAGGTCGGAACCCTCGCCAATGATGCGCTGGTAGCGCACCAGCCGGGCGAAGCCCTCTTTCAAGGTACGGCTCGACATCAAGGCATAGCCGACTACATGGAAAGAACCAGGGCGCACCACCTTGGCCATATTCAGGCCAATTGCCGGATTGCCCGATAGCTCGACGGCGCGCTGCCACAGACGGGTCATACCATCCTGGGGAAAACGCGCATCCGGATCGTCCAGGGCGGCGTAATTCAAGCCCAGCTCGGTGAATATCCGGCGGCAGTCGACGCCGCCCATTTCCAGCGCCTGGACGATACCCAGGGCCCAGCTCGACGAGGTGGTGCGTTCGCTCATGGCGGCTTCTTATTCGAATCGGCGGATAGCCGCATCGAGCGGCGTGGCAGCCCAAGGATACTAAACTGGCACCTAATGTCACTGGCCCAGCAGGACACTGCGACTAAACTGTGGCCACCCGCACCGGCAGAACCTACAGGAGCGACATCATGGCCACGCCCAGCACCGCGCGCTATTCCAGCTTTGCCGAGTTCTACCCTTATTACCTGCAGGAGCACCGCAACGATACCTGCCGGCGCCTGCATTACATCGGCAGCCTGCTGGTTCTGGGCATCATCGCCTACGCCATCGGCAGCCAGCAGTGGTTATGGCTACTGGCCGTGCCGCTGGCCGGCTATGGCTTCGCCTGGGTCGGCCACTTCGTCTTCGAGAAGAATCGCCCAGCCACTTTTCAATACCCATTGTACAGCCTGATGGGCGATTGGGTGATGCTCAAGGACGCTTTGACCGGGCGGATCAGATTCTGATGTAGCGCTTGCTCCGGCAGTAACGACTCCACCGACAAGAGGCACAACAGTACCGTTCGGCCATCATGCTTGGCGGCGGCCGTTGCGCTTGGTTATGATCCCCGCTTTGTCGTCGCCCGCAGCGCCTCCAGTTGCGGACCGCCAGACATCCATAGAGATGTCGGACACCTGCAGGGATCACCGCCAGCGCATGAATGCCACAACCTTGAACCGGCTCAACGCATTACCGGCTCCGCCACTGCGCGAGTACTATTCGCGAGTGCTGGCGTATATCGCCATTGCCGCCAGCATTGCCGCAGGCACCTACGCGCAGCATTTTTCCTACGAAATCCTCTGGATGGTGCCTTACACCCTGCTCTATCCGCATCTGGCCCATCAACTGAGCCAGCGCTTCAAGCGCGACCATCCGCAACGCACCTCTCTGGTCCTGCTGTTTATCGACGCCTTGAATTCAGGCGCGGCCATCGCCTTCTTAAGTTTTTCCGTGGTCCCCAGTCTGATGGCCATGCTGATCCTGGTATTCAGCACCTTGGTGATCGGCGGTTTGCGCTACCTCGGCCTGGCCGTATTGATCGCCATCAGCGCCGGCGCTTTGACCGCTTCGATGATCGATCTGCGCTTCAATCCCAACACCCCAGCCCTGGTGGCCGCGGTAAGCATCTGCTTCACCGCCTTGTGCATTTGTATCACCGCCTACTTCGTCCACCAGCAAGGCTTGCGCCTGGCGCAGGTACGTAGCGAGATCAAACGCGAGCAGGAAAAAGCCGCGCGTCTGGCGCGCAACCTGGCCAAGTACCTGTCGCCCCAGGTATGGGAATCGATATTCAGCGGCAAGAAGAGCGTGCGTCTGGAAACCCAGCGCAAAAAGCTCACGGTGTTCTTCTCCGACATCAAAGGCTTCACCGAACTGTCCGAGGAGCTGGAAGCCGAGGCCCTGACCGACTTGCTCAACAGCTACCTCAACGAAATGTCGAAGATCTGCCTGAAATACGGCGGCACCATCGATAAATTCATTGGTGACAGCGTCATGGTGTTCTTCGGCGACCCGGCCAGCAAAGGCGCGAAGAAAGATGCCGTGGCGGCGGTCTCGATGGCCATTGCCATGCGCAAACATATGAAAGTGCTGCGCCAACAGTGGCGCGCCCAGGGCATCACCAAACCCCTGGAAATCCGTATGGGCCTGAACACCGGCTATTGCACGGTCGGCAACTTCGGCGCCGATACGCGCATGGACTACACCATCATCGGCCGCGACGTGAACCTCGCCAGCCGCCTGGAAAGCGCCGCCGAAGCCGGCGAAATCCTGATCTCCCACGAGACCTACTCGATGATCAAGGATGTGGTCATGTGCCGCGACAAGGGCCAGATCAACGTCAAGGGCTTCACCCGCCCGGTGCAGATCTACCAAGTGGTGGATTTCCGCCGCGACCTGGGCGCCACCTCCAGCTACGTCGAACACGAACTGCCCGGGTTTTCCATGTACCTGGATACCAACGGCATTCAGAACTTCGACAAGCAACGGGTGATTCAGGCGCTGCAAGAGGCCGCTGAAAACCTGCGCGACAAGGTGATCATGTAGCGCGCTATCGGCTGAGAGGCTGTAGGGCGGGTGCAACCCGCCAAGCCGTTATCTACGCCTGTGCTCCTGGCGGGTTTCACCCGCCCTT
>CAMPJN010000306.1 GCA_946886875.1 uncultured Pseudomonas sp. | reverse complement strand
GCCGGATCCTTGTTGGAGTTGGCGTGGCTGCAGTCGACCATGATGTTCGGGCGGATGCCGGCTTTGGTCAGTTCCTGCTCGCAAACGGCAACGCTGACCGAATCGTAGTTCGGTTTGCCGTTACCGCCGCGCAGTACCACATGGCCATAGGCGTTGCCCTTGGTGGTGACGATGGAGACGCCGCCTTCCTGGTTGATGCCGAGGAAACGATGAGGGCTGGAGACCGATTGCAGCGCGTTGATCGCCACGGTCAGGCCGCCATCGGTGCCGTTCTTGAAACCGACGGCCGAGGACAGGCCGGAGGCCATTTCGCGGTGTGTTTGCGATTCGGTGGTGCGCGCGCCGATCGCCGACCAGCTGATCAGGTCCTGCAGATATTGCGGGGAGATCGGGTCGAGCGCTTCGGTGGCGGTCGGCAGGCCCATTTCGGCGAGTTCGAGCAGCAACTGGCGACCGATATGCAAACCATCCTGGATCTTGAACGAGTCATCCAGATAAGGATCGTTGATCAGGCCTTTCCAGCCCACGGTAGTGCGCGGCTTCTCGAAATACACGCGCATCACCAGATAAAGGCTGTCGGAGACCTCAGCGGCGAGCACCTTGAGGCGTTCGGCATACTCCTGGGCCGCTTTGATATCGTGGATCGAGCAGGGGCCGACCACGACGAACAGGCGGTGGTCTTTGCCATCGAGAATATTGCGGATCACCTCGCGGCCTTCGGCTACGGTGTGCATTGCGGTTTCGGTCAGCGGGATTTCACGCTTGAGCTGCGCCGGGGTGATCAGGGTTTCGTTGCAAGCAACGTTGAGGTCGTCGATCGGTAAATCAGCCATCGTGCTTTTCATCGGTTCAGTCGTCAGGTCACGGGTGCCGGCCGCCAGCGTTCCCCGTGTGGCGGAGCACAGCATTATGGGCACAACGGGGAAGCCGAACCTTAGCGCGTTAGGGGCTGGCTAGACAATGGGGCGGGCGTGGTAAATCGAGCGGATAGGGCCATTGGCGAGCTGTCAACTGAAGCTGGCCTGGGAGAAGTCGGCGGCGTGGCGCTCGATCCATTCCCGTGCGGCGGCTTCAATTGGCAATTGCGCACCCAGTTCCTGCTCACGTTGCAGGCGGTAATGTTCGATCTGGCAAACCTGCTCGACCATGCGCGCGCGAAACAGCGTGTCTTCATCGATAAAGGCAACGCCGACCAGGTAATGGTCGGTCTCTTTGCGGCACCAAGCCACTATTCCCGGGTAGCATGCCTGCTTGCCGAACAGGGGGATGCGCAGGTCGACCTCGCTGCCGTCGATAAAGCAGCAATGAGACATACATGCCACACCGCCGAGGCTGATATTGTTCAACTGCTGCCTGGGGATGGCTGCTTGTTTGCGCAGCACTAGTTCCACGGGCATATCACTGGGATGACGCAAGAAACGACGCATGACTACCGACTCCCCGTGACATCAAAACGATATCACTGTTGACAGTATAGCGATTGCTCTGAAATTAACAGCGTTGCTGTGGTGCCAGTGCCTCAGGCACCCTTGACGATAACCGATGCATAGCCCGCGCCAACTGGCGCTAAACAGCGTACTGCGCCTTGCGTCTCATGCTGGCTGGGAACGCTGGTTACCCTGTGGCAACACATGAATGGCCAAAATGGTCAAATTTACGGCGCTGCACCTGAGGTGCGCGCATCGATGCGATTAACGCCTTGGCGCGATCCTGTCTCGCCAGGCTGAGGAGCTTGTTGATGTCTGTGTCCCAACGTCCACGTATCGGCATTATCGGTACCGGCGCCATTGGCGGTTTTTATGGAGTGATGCTGGCGCGTGCCGGGTTCGATGTGCACTTTTTGCTGCGTAGCGAATACGCCGCGGTAGCCGAGCAGGGCCTGACGCTCAACAGCAGCGTGCATGGCGTGGTGCATTTGCAGGAGGTGAATGCCTATCGCTCGGCTGCGGATATGCCGCCCTGCGACTGGCTGTTGGTCGGCGCGAAAACCACCAGCAATGCCGAGCTCGCGCCTGTCATCGTGCAGGCGGCCGCTCCGGGGGCGAAGGTGCTGTTGCTGCAAAACGGCTTGGCGGTCGAAGAAGAGTTGCGGCCGTTGCTGCCCGATTCGCTGCACTTACTGGGCGGGCTTTGTTTTATCTGCGTCCATCGTGCGGCGCCGGGAGTGATCGAGCACCAGGCCCTGGGAGCGGTCAATCTGGGTTACCACTCGGGCCCTGCGGCGGATCAGGCGACCCGTATGGGGCTGCTCGAAGAGGGCGCACAGATGTTCAAGCAGGCTGGTCTGGACTCCACCGCCATGGCCGATCTGCAGCAGGCACGCTGGCAGAAGCTGGTGTGGAATGTGCCTTATAACGGCCTGTCGGTGCTACTCAACGCCGATACCAGCGCCTTGATGGCCAATGTCGATAGCCGGGCGCTGATCGAGGCGATCATGCAGGAAGTGGTCGAAGGCGCCGCCGCTTGTGGTCATCAATTGCCACCTGGCTATGCCGCCAAGCTGCTGGCGGCCACCGAGCGCATGCCTGATTACTTGCCGAGCATGTACCACGACTTCGTTCAGCGCCGCCCTTTGGAGTTGCATGCGATCTACGCCGCGCCTTTGGCCGCTGCGGCGCAAGCGGGGTGCCAGTTGCCGCGCATGCAGGCCTTGCATCAAGCGCTGCGCTTTCTCGATCAGCGTCATCAATCAGCCTGAGGTGGTCATGAGCAAGGGAATGGCGGACAAATTGGTGCTGGCGATTTCTTCGCGAGCTCTGTTCGATTTGCGAGAAAGCCATCGCATCTACGAAACCCAGGGTGTCGAGGCCTATCGTCAGTATCAGATCGAGCATGAGGATGAGATTCTGCTGCCCGGCGACGCCTTCCCCTTGGTCGAAAAACTACTGGGCCTGAACCTGGCCCTGGGGCAACCGCGGGTCGAAGTGATCCTGGTCTCACGCAACAGCGCCGACACCGGTTTACGTGCCTTTAATTCGATCCAGCATTACGGCCTGGGTATTTCGCGCGCGGCTTTTGTCGGCGGGCGCAGCCCCGACCCTTATCTGGCGGCCTTCGGCTGCCACCTGTTTCTCTCCACCCATGCTGACGACGTGCGCAGTGCGTTGCGCTCGGGTTTCGGCGCGGCGACCATTCTTTCCGGTGGCGCCCAGCGGGCGGCGAGTACCGAGCTGCGAATCGCCTTCGACGGCGATGCGGTGCTGTTTTCCGATGAATCCGAGCGGGTTTATCAGCAAGGCGGATTGGAGGCTTTTCAGAGCCACGAGCGCAGCTCGGCGCGTGAGCTGCTCGGTGGTGGGCCGTTCAAGCCGTTTCTCGCGGCGTTGCACCGTTTGCAGCAGGAGTTTCCCGAAGAGGCCTGCCCGATCCGCACCGCTCTGGTCACGGCGCGCTCGGCGCCGGCCCATGAGCGGGTGATTCGCACCCTGCGTGAGTGGAATATCCGCCTGGACGAATCCTTCTTCCTCGGTGGTCTGGAGAAAGCCGCGATCCTCGAAACCTTCGGTGCTGATGTGTTCTTCGACGATCAGACCGGGCACTGCGAAAAAGCCTGCGGGGTGGTGACGACCGGACATGTGCCCCATGGCATCAGCAACGAACCGCCGCTGTAATTGTGAACAGCTATATATCCTTTGGTCCTAAATAGAGGTGTTTTTGTTGACTTTTTGCTGGCGCTGCTAAGCTCAAGGAAGACTGCCAGCAGGCTGTCGAGGAGGGCACATGATTCGCTCGATACTCTATGCCACCGATCTGGGGCTTTATTCTCCCTATGTACTGCAACATGCACTGGCGCTAGCGCGGGCATTCAACGCCGGGCTCTATGTGGTACACGCCGTTGAACCCATGGGTTTGTTCGCCGAGTCGGTGTTGCAAACCTATCTGGACGAAGAGCGTTTGCAGGAATTGCGCAGCAAAGGCCTGAGCACCGTGATGGCGAGCATCGAGCAACGGGTACTCGAAGGTTTCAGCGACGAATTGGGCGAAGCGCTGCATGAACGCGACCTTATTCGCGCGGTGAGAGTGGTGCATGGCGACCCGCCTGTGGCGATTCTCGAAGAAGCGCAGAAACTTGGGGTGGATCTGCTAGTCGTAGGTAGTCACAGCCATGGCACCGAGTTGGATATTCCACTGGGGCGTACGGCTGGTCGTTTGGTTCAATTGTCCGAAGTGCCGGTGTACCTGGTGCCGATGCTTCAGCATCGCAGTCGCGGCGAACTTTGAACCGGTCGGCAGAGATAAAAATAAATCGTCTAGATTTAATTGATAAACCATGGATATGGTTATAAAAACGGTCGTCGATTGAACGACTGCCTATCTGTTTTGAGGGATTTCTATGAAGCTTCAGCAGCTGCGCTACATCTGGGAAGTCGCGCATCACGACCTCAATGTTTCTGCCACCGCGCAAAGTCTCTATACCTCGCAACCCGGCATCAGCAAACAGATTCGCCTGCTCGAGGACGAACTTGGCGTCGAGGTTTTCGCCCGCAGCGGTAAGCATCTGACCCGGGTAACCCCAGCCGGGGAGCGGATTATCACCACTGCCGGAGAAATCCTGCGCAAGGTCGAAAGCATCAAGCAGATCGCTCAAGAATTCTCCAACGAGAAGAAAGGCACGCTGTCCATCGCCACCACTCACACTCAGGCGCGCTATGCCTTGCCGCCGGTGATCGGCGCCTTTATCAAGCAATATCCCGATGTGGCCCTGCATATGCACCAGGGTACGCCCATGCAGATCGCCGAGATGGCAGCTGATGGCACCGTGGATTTCGCCATCGCCACCGAAGGCCTGGAGCTGTTCAACGATCTGGTGATGATGCCCTGCTACCGCTGGAACCGCTGCGTGGTAGTGCCCCAGGGGCATCCGCTGAGCAAGCTGCCAAAGCTGACCCTGGAAGCTCTGGCCGAATATTCGATCGTCACCTATGTGTTCGGCTTCACCGGGCGCTCCAAGCTGGACGAAGCCT
>CAMPJN010000305.1 GCA_946886875.1 uncultured Pseudomonas sp. | reverse complement strand
GCGGTGCTCTGGTGATGTGGATGGCAGCGGGTTTTGCCATGCTCGAAGCCGGCCTTGTACGGGCGAAGAACACCACCGAAATCCTCACCAAGAACATCGCTTTGTACGCTGTCGCCAGCGTCATGTACCTGGTGATCGGCTACCACATCATGTATTCCAGCCCTGAAGGCGGCATCCTGCCGAGCCTGGGCTTCCTGCTGGGCGAAGAAAACAGCGTCGAGTCGGTTCTCGCCGGCGGCGACGATGCCCCTTACTACTCGGCGCGTTCGGACTTCTTCTTCCAGGTGGTGTTCGCTGCAACCTGTATGTCGATCGTTTCCGGTGCTGTTGCCGAACGCATGAAGCTGTGGGCCTTCCTCGCCTTCGCCGTGGTCATGACCGGTTTCATCTACCCGGTTCAGGGCTTCTGGAAATGGGGTTCAGGCTTCCTCAACGAAGCGGGCTTCCTCGACTTCGCCGGTTCCGGCGTGGTGCACATGGCCGGTGCCTCCGCCGCCCTGGCTGGCGTGCTGCTGCTCGGCGCCCGTAAAGGCAAGTACGGCTCCAACGGCCAGGTCAACGCCATTCCGGGCGCCAACCTGCCGATGGCTGCCCTGGGTACCTTCATCCTGTGGATGGGCTGGTTTGGCTTCAACGGTGGCTCGCAGCTGAAGATGAGCACCATCGAAGACGCCAACGCCGTGGCCAACGTATTCGTCAACACCAACATGGCCGCCGCCGGTGGCCTGATTGCCGCGCTGATCGTGGCGCGCATCCTGTTCGGCAAGGCTGACCTGACCATGGCCCTGAACGGCGCCCTGGCTGGCCTGGTGGCGATCACCGCTGAGCCCCTGACCCCGACCGCGCTGCAGGCGACCCTGATCGGTGGCGTCGGTGGCGTGCTGGTGGTGTTATCCATCCTCGGTCTGGACAAGCTCAAGCTCGACGATCCGGTCGGCGCCATTTCGGTACACGGCGTGGTCGGTATCTGGGGCCTGCTGGCTGTCTGCCTGACCAACGGCGATGCCAGCCTCGGCGCTCAGCTGCTCGGCATCGGCGCGATCTTCGCCTGGGTGTTCATTGCCAGCCTGATCGTCTGGTCCATCATCAAGCTGGTGATCGGCCTGCGGGTAACCGAGGAAGAAGAATACGAAGGCGTGGATATCGCCGAATGCGGTATGGAAGCCTATCCGGAGTTCACCAAGAACTGATTTACCGGCGTTTCGACGAGGGCGCCTTATGGCGCCCTTTGTTTTTTCTGATAGCGCGCTAGAATGCGCGCCGTTGAGCATGTTTTCCGGTTGCGGGAATATTCGCTCCAGCCAGTACAGGGATGCGCTGGTGGTTTGGCCAGGCAAGGTCATTTGAATTTTTTCTGGCGGCGTTCGAAAGATCACGCAGCTGGGCTATAACTAACCTGCTTTTCGCAAGTCATGAGGCTGAACATGAGCGACGAAGATCTGGAACAAGACGAGCTGGAAGGGGCTGACGAGGACGACGGTGAAGAGCTGGCGTCGGCCAGCGACGATTCGGTCGATGCGGATGACGATGGCGATGACGAAGTAGTCGCCACCGGCAAGAGCAAAACCAAGGCCAAGGCCGCGGTCGATGTCGACGAATTGCCCAGCATCGAAGCCAAGCAGAAGGAACGCGACGCCCTGGCCCGCGCCATGGAAGAGTTTCTTTCGCGTGGCGGCAAGGTGCAGGAAGTCGAGCCCAACGTGGTTTCCGACCCGCCCAAAAAGCCGGACAGCAAATACGGCAGCCGCCCCATCTAGCGGTTGGTTACCAGCAAAAAAGCCCGCAGGCCAAAAGCATGCGGGCTTTTTTGTGTTTGGCCGGATCGGCTAGGTCGGGCCGCGCAGGTTAGCCGCCATGGCGATCATTGCGCTGCGCCTGCGGGCACTCTGTCGGGTTACTCGGCGCCTGGGTTCGTGGCTGCTCGGGAATCCGCTCGCCGCTGACCAGACCTACGTCTGACGCCCTGATAGGCTCGCCGATCAGCGCCAGCTATGCAGCAGTGTCGGCAATTCGGCCAGGCTGCGAATCTCGGCATCCGGCGTTGCCTCGGCTTCCCAGGGTTTGCCCAGGGGGTTGAACCAGATCGCCCGCAGCCCAGCGGCCTGGGCACCGGCGATATCGTCGCTGGGGTGGTCGCCGATATGCACCGCATGCTCGGCGGCGATGCCTGAGCGCTTGAGCGCCTCCAGGAAGGGTTTGGGGTCGGGTTTGCCGACGCCCAGCTCCTCGGCGCAGAGGGTGAACTGGAAATAATCGGCCAGGCCTAGGCGACGCACATCGGCGTTGCCGTTGGTGATCACCCCCAGTTGGAAGTGATTGGCCAGCGCTTCCAGGGTGGGATGCACTTCGGCGAACAACTCGACCTGATGACGCGCGGCGAGAAACACCTGAAAGCCGCCCTCTGCCAGCGCCTCGGCTTCGTGGCGGGCATAGCCGGCATCTTCCAGGGCATGCAGCAGAATGCGCCGCCGCAGCTCGCTGAGGCGGTGCTTGAGGCTGGGTTCAGCCTGCAGCAGGCCGGCGCGAATCGTCCACAGGTGCTCCACCGACACCGGTCCCAGACGCGGAGCATGCATGGCCAGCCAATTGCGCAGTGCGGCTTCGGCGTCCTGCATCACCGGGGTGACGTCCCAGAGGGTGTCGTCGAGATCGAAGGTGATCAACTTGATCGTCATTCGTTATTGCCTTTACGTTTGGCCCTTGGGTGGGCGCTGTCGTACACCGTGGCCAGGTGCTGGAAATCCAGATGGGTATAGATCTGCGTGGTGGCGATATCTGCGTGGCCGAGCAGCTCCTGTACCGCGCGCAGATCCTGCGATGACTCCAGCATATGACTGGCGAACGAATGACGCAGCATGTGCGGATGCAGATTCTGCCCGAGTTCGCGCACGCCGGCCTGGCGTACCCGCAGTTGCACCGCGCGCGGGCCGATACGCCGGCCTTGCTGGCTGATAAACACGGCGCCGTCTGCCGGCTTGGCCAGGGCCCGCAGCGGTAGCCACTGCTCCATGGCCTGGCGCGCCATGCGCCCGATCGGCAGTTCGCGGGTCTTGTTGCCTTTACCGATCACCCTTACCAGGCCGGCGGCAAGGTCGAGGCCGTCGAGGTTCAAGCTGACCAGCTCCGACAGGCGCAAGCCCGAGGAGTAGAACAGCTCAAGCATGGCCTGGTCGCGGCGGGCGATAAAGTCGTCTTCCAGGGCGCCGTCGAGCAGTTGCGCGGTGCGGTCGGCGTCCAGGGTTTTCGGCAGGCGGCGTTCGCCTTTCGGCGGGGTCAGACCGCTGGCCGGGTCGTTCTGGCAAATGCCTTCGCGGATCAGGTAACGGTACAGCCCGCGGGTCGCCGAGAGCAGGCGGGCGAGGCTGCGGCTGGACTGGCCTTCGAGATTGAGGCGGGCGACCAGGCGGCGCAGGCGTTGGGTATCCAGCGCCGACCAGGCGGCCAACTGCTCGCGTTCGCAGTAGGCCAGCAGCGTGCTCAGATCGCGGCTATAGCCATCGAGGGTATGCACCGACACCTGGCGCTCGCTGCGCAGGTGTTCGAGGTAGGCGTCCAATTGGTCTTGCATGGAAGCTCCCTGCGGGCGCGGCGCTAGGCTTGGTAACGCGTAGGGTGGAAAACCTCGAAGCGTTTTCCACCGGGTAGCAGGTGGATGAAAAAGGCGTCATCCCCCCTCGCCATTGGCGTGCTGTTATCTAACCGAACGCAGCGGCGTGGCGAAGCGCGGCAGCACGCGCGCCAGGACTTCGGCGATATAGCCGAGAAACAGGGTACCGAGGGAGCTTTTGTAGTGCTGCGGGTCGGCGCTGCCAATCGCCAGCACGCCATGCAGGCCCTGGTAGGTGAGGGCGACCACGGCGGCCGAGCCGACCTGTGCGCCGGCTTCTTCGCCGAAGAGGAATTTCAGTTCGTGCTCGCGCAGCACGCCGCAAATGGTCTTGCCGCCGGCAAGCAGGCCGCCGATCGCCTGATGGGCTTCGGCGCTGCTGACCGAGCGTCCCACCGGCAAGGGGGCATCGCTGAACAGGATCAGGCTGACGAAGGGCACCTGGAATTCACGGCGCAGGCTGTCTTCCACCGCGCTGACCACCTCTTCCAGGCTGGTCGCGTCGAGCAGGTCGAGCACCAGGCGACGGGTTTTGTCGAACAGGCGGTCGTTGTCGCGGGCCACGTCCATCAACTGCGAGAGGCGATGGCGCATCTCGATATTGCGTTCGCGCAGCAGCTTGACCTGACGTTCCACTAGAGACACGGTATCGCCGCGTTGGTGGGGGATGCGCAGTTCGGGGATCAACTCGTCGTGGTCGATAAAGAATTCCGGGTGCAAGCGCAGATAGGCGGCAACCGTGGCCGAGTCGAGCGGCTGGGGCGAATCCTGCTGGTCAGTCATAAGCGAACCTGTCCTTCGTACACGCGCATTGCGGGCCCGGTCATCATAACGGGCTGATCGACACCTGCCCACTCGATGGTCAGCTTGCCGCCCGGCAGTTCCAGTTGCACCGGCGAATCCATCCAACCCTGGCTGATAGCCGCCACGGCCGCGGCGCAAGCGCCGGTGCCGCAGGCCTGGGTTTCCCCGGCGCCGCGCTCCCAGACACGCAGCTTGGCGCGCTGGCGATCGATGACCTGTAAAAAGCCGACGTTGACCCGTTGCGGGAAGCGCGGGTGCTGTTCGAGTTTCGCCCCCAGGCTGTGCACCGGCGCTTCGTCGACATTGTCGACGCGCAGCACCGCATGGGGATTGCCCATCGACACCGCGGCCAGTTCGACGGTCTGCCCGTCGACTTCGACGGCATAGCTCGGCGCCTGCTGCTCGGCCTGGAACGGGATCTGCGCCGGACTCAGGCGTGGCGGGCCCATATTGACCCGCACCTGGCCGTCGGCGCGCACGTCCAGCTCGATGATGCCGCCCTTGGTCTCGACGCGGATCTGCTTCTTCACCGTCAGGCGCTTGTCCAGCACGAAACGGGCGAAGC
>CAMPJN010000304.1 GCA_946886875.1 uncultured Pseudomonas sp. | reverse complement strand
CGAAGCCTTAACCTGAAGCACATCGCAGCCGCCTCCCGGTTGCCGGGCTCACTTATGGGAGATGCCATGAACAGCAAAGTCGAAAAAACCCCACATTTGCTCCGTCAGCGCGATCAGTTCGTGCCGCGTGGCTTGGTCACTGCCCATCCGCTGGTCGTCGACCATGCCCAAGGCGCTGAACTCTGGGATGTCGACGGCAGGCGTTATCTGGATTTCGTCGGTGGTATCGGCGTGATGAACATCGGCCACAACCATCCGAAGGTGGTCGCGGCGGTACAGGCGCAGATGCAGAAGGTCACCCACGCCTGCTTCCAGGTGGCGGCCTATCAGCCTTATCTCGACCTGGTACAGCGCTTGTGCGAATTGGTCGCTGGGTCCAGTGGCATCGACCATAAGGCGGCACTGTTCACCTCAGGTGCAGAGGCTGTGGAGAATGCGGTGAAGATTGCCCGCGCCCATACCAAGCGCCCGGCGGTCATCTCCTTCCGTGGCGGTTTCCATGGCCGTACCTTGCTCGGTACCACCCTGACCGGTATGAGCCAGCCGTATAAGCAGAACTTCGGCATGGCCCCCGAGGTGTTCCACACGCCGTATCCGAATGCCTACCGCGGCTTCACCAGCGAGATGGCGCTGCAGGCCCTCAACGAGTTGTTTGCCACCCAGGTTTCGCCAGATCGCGTAGCCGCGATCATCATCGAACCAGTACAGGGCGACGGCGGTTTCCTTTCTGCGCCGGTCGAGTTCCTCCGCGCGCTGCGGGCGCTGACCGAACAACATGGCATCGTCCTGATCCTCGATGAAGTGCAGACCGGCTTCGGCCGCACCGGCACCTGGTTCGGTTTCCAGCATGCCGGGATTCAGCCGGATCTGGTCACCGTGGCCAAGAGCCTGGCAGCCGGCATGCCGATCTCGGGCGTGGTCGGCCGTGCGCAAATCATGGACGCGCCAGCCCCTGGGGGCCTCGGCGGTACCTACGGCGGTAACGCCCTGGCTTGCGCGGCGGCCTTGGCAGTGATCGACACCTACGAGCAGGAACAGCTACTGGCGCGCGGCGACAAGCTGGGCGAGCGTCTACGTCAGGGTCTGCTGCGCCTGCAAGCGCGCCACCCGCAGCAAATCGGCGATGTGCGCGGCACCGGCCTGATGCTGGCGATCGAACTGGTCAAGGACGACGCGGCATGCAGCCCCGATCCCGAACTGAATCAGAAGCTGATCGACGAGGCCCGCAACGGCGGTCTGCTGGTGATCAAGTGCGGCGTGTACCGCAACGTGCTGCGTTTCCTCGCGCCTCTGGTCGCCGAAGAAGCGCATATCGACGAAGCGCTGGAAATTCTCGAAGCGGCTCTGGCGCGTGTGTTGAGTTGAGCTAAGTCCTCGGTCGGCGCACGCGGGTTCGCGCTGGCCGGGGAGGTTTTGGAGCATGGATCGATGAAATGGATTAAAGGAGGCGAGAGCCATGGACCTGACTGATTATCGTGCGCTGCTGATCGACTGCGATGAAGTTCTGGTCGATCGGGATTCCGGCGTTTGGACGGCCTTGCAGCCGTTGTTGGAAAACCGCTACGGCATTCTGGGGCGGGAAGAGGTACTGAGCGAATTCAACGAAGCGGTGCGTGCGCTCTATCCGCGTTTCTCCGAGCTGGGTTTCAGCGGCTTGCTTTGCTTCGCCCATCGTCAGTTGGCCGAGCGCCTGGGGCTCAAGGTCAGCTGGGAGGAGGGGATGACGTTCGCCCGTTCGGTACGCAACTGGTCGCTGTTCGAAGACGCGCCCGGCGCCATGCTGTACCTGCGCAAGTTCTATCGGTTGCTGGTGCATGGCGACCGTGATGCCGAGGATCGTGAGGCGCTCTGTGAACGCTTGGGAATCATGCCCGAGGATTTGCTTTCACCGGCCAGCAAGCCCTTGGAAGACCGCGACTGGTTGCTCGCTAACGACCTCAAGGCCAAAGAAATATTGCAAGTGTCGAGATATCCCGCCGAGCCGCCCATTTCGGCCGGTTTGTGCCTGATTCGTCGTGATCATGGCCGCTATACTCAGCAGTGTCCGGCGGACTATTGCATCAATAGCATGGCCGATCTGGTGGCTCAGCATCAGCTGTCTTTGCGGCGCTGAGTTTGCTAGAAAGACTGCCTACGAACAGCGATCGAGAGGTACGCGATGGAAGGTTTAGTCAAGCTGGACCGAATCGACATTAATATTCTGGTCGAGCTGCAGAAAGACGGTCGCATCACCAACGTCAAACTGGCCGATGCGGTCGGCCTATCGGCCAGCCCCTGCTTGCAGCGGGTCAAGCGGCTCGAATCGGCCGGCTATATCTCCGGCTATAAAGCCCATCTCAATCTGGCCAAGATCACCGACTCGGTGACGGTATTCACCGAGATCACCCTCCACGACCACAAGCGCGAGGACTTCGCCAAATTCGAGTCCAATATCCGCTTGGTCGATGAGGTGCTCGAATGCCACTTGATCAGCGGCGGCTACGATTACCTGGTGCGCTTCATGACCTGCAGCATCCAGCATTATCAAACGGTGATCGAAGGCCTGCTGGACAAGAACATCGGTATTTCCAAGTACTTCAGCTACATCGTCATCAAGTCGCCGGTGCTGAAGGACGGGGTTCCGTTACGTAAGCTGTTGCGGCATTGATTGTCCCCGACGATCAGCACGGTTGTTCCCCTCAAAAAGCCAGAAAACACCATTGCAGGTATTTCTGTTGCTGCAGATAACGGCAAGAACATTCGTATACGTCAGGGGATGCCCTTTGGCAGGGTTCGTCATGTCCTGGGGGGCGCCATTCCGTTGAGGATCAAGCCGGAAGTCAGGCGAACCTGCTTGCGGTGGGTTTCCAGGTCGAGCGGTTCGTTACTGGTCAGGCGCAGCAACTGCAAGTGCGAATAGTCGTTGAGCAGAAATGCGGCCAGATCCACATCCAGATCGGCGCGCAACTTGCCTGCGGCCTGTAGATCGCGCAGGAGTGCGGCAATTTCGCCGCGCAGGATGTCGTTCATGCGCTTGTAACTGTCCGGCAGGCCGCTTTGTCCGCCGCCGAGTACATGCAGCAGCAACTCGCGCCAGATAGCCGGGGGCATCATCGCCAGGGCTTGATCCACCAATACCTTTTCCAGGTAGCACAAGGCATCCAGCGGGTCGTCCATCTCGGCGATATGCGCGCGGGCATCGCTGATGGCTCGCGCGTCGCCCTCCTGCAGCATCTCGACCAGGATCTCGTGCTTGGAGCCGAAGTACTTGAATACGGTAGGGGCCGAAACCCCGGCCTCCTGGGCGATCTGCTCGATCGTGGTGCTCTGGAAACCCTGCCGCTCGAACAGCTTTACACCAGCCCGGCTGATCGCTTGCCGGCGCATCTCTTTCTGTCGTTCTCGCAAGCCGCTCAATTGTTCCCCCTGGGTTTTCCTGCCTTGGCCGCGGGAGCATAACGGTTATTGTTTCTTCGTAAAAATATTTTATTGACTAAAGAAATTAACAGGATTAATTTTCAGATCACATCTGCCGCGTGCAGAGCACTTGTCAGGACACATGCTTCATGACCTTACGTACTGATTCGCCCATTGCTCTCCAGCTGGCCCGGCACTATGCCGATGCCCATGAAGCGCTGCTTGCCGGGCCCAGCTGCGACAGCTGGATGACGGAGTTCCCGCCCGCTGAAGCGCAACGGGTTACCTGGCAGAACTGGATGAGCCCGCCATTCAACAAATGGGGCTTTCGTCACCTTGCACGGCTGCGCCCGAGCATTTCGGTCGCTGCCGGTAACGCGTCGCCGAGCGACTTGCCCGAGGCCGTGGAAGACCTCGATGGTTTCAGCTTCGAGAGCCTGTGTGGGTTGAGCATCCGTCTCGATGAGCAGCTTGTGGCCAGCCACTGCGACGCCTTTGTCGTGCTGCACCGTGGCCAGGTGAAATACGAGCGTTACTTCAATGGGCAGACCGCGAACGACCGCCACACCATGTTCTCGGTGACCAAGTCGCTGATCGGGGTGCTGGCCGAACAGCTGATCTGCGACGGCGTGTTGAATCCGGAACTGAGGGCCGATCATTACGTGCCCGAGTTCGCCGGCAGCGCTTTCGCCGATGCGACCGTTCGCCAACTGCTGGATATGGCGGTGGGGATCGCCTACACCGAGCGTTACGACGATCCTGAGTCGGAGAGTTCGCAGTTCGGTTATGCCTGTGGCTTCCAGCCCGCACCGGCGACGCACGCCCAGTTCGCCTCGCTCTATCAGTACCTGCCGTCGCTGCGTAAGCGCGGCGAGCACGGCGGCTTTTTCCACTATGTGACTGCGACCACCGAAGCCCTGGCCTGGGTGATGGAGCGTGCCGGGGGCGTTTCCTGCCCCGAATTGCTGGCGCGCGTCTGGGGGCAGATCGGTTGTCAACGCGATGGCTACTTTATGGCCGACCCCTGGGGCCGCGGTGTCGCCGGAGCAGGCTTCAACGCCACCGCACGGGATATCGCGCGCTTTGGCCTGCTGCTGGCCAACCGCGGCGTGCACGAGGGCCGCGCAGTGCTCGACCCGCGTGCGATCGATGCCATCGCCCAGGGCAGCGATCCGGCGATCTATGCCGGCAACGAGGAGTTCAGCGCCTGGACGCCGGGCGCTTCGTACCGCAGCCAGTGGTACGTGTTCAACGATCACAGCCAGGCCCTGATGGCATGCGGGATCAACGGTCAGTACCTGTTCGTCGATCGCGAGGCCGATTTGGTGATCGTCAAGCAGTCTTCGCTGCCGGAGGCCGTCAGCCTCTTCGACCCCGACAACGTGCGCGTCCTGCGTGCGCTGGCCCGCCATTTCAAGGGCTGAGCGACATTCCAAAAATATCTGCCGACGGGCTTTTTGCCCGCCGGCCCTGCGCTGGATGCGTGATGGCGACGCTTGTCGTCTGAGCTGCCCTGTAACACAACAACAATCAACCAGGAGCAACCTATGAACCGAGTACCCTTGGTACCCTCACTCCTTGCCG
>CAMPJN010000303.1 GCA_946886875.1 uncultured Pseudomonas sp. | reverse complement strand
CCGAGGCCGTTTTTAACGCAGTATTGCCAACGCAGGTAGTTTTTCAACGGCCTGCTATGCCTGTCACAGCGCTTTCATCTAGTCCCAATAAGCTACGCGAATCAACCGATCAGGAGACCGACCATGAACCTGCATAAGCAAACCAGCGAATCTCGCGTTATCCCGATGCATGCCCAGCATCCGATCGGCGGTGCGATTATCGATGAGCAAGGCCGTGAAATCCCGATTACCGAACAAATGATCCAACGCGCCTGCCGCGAACTGGAAAACAGCCGCAGTACCCTCGCCAAGCGCGGCTGAGCCCGGCGATATTGCAGCCCAGGCCGCACCAACCGCCTGGGCTTTTTCTTGCCTGTAGAATTTCGCGGTCAGTACCAATCGCGGCCAAGGCCGCTCCTACGGGTGGCGCGCTTTTGTAGCCCGGGACACATTTGTAGGGTGGACATAGCGAAGCTTTGTCCACCGCTGGCACCCATGGCGGACAAGCCTTCTGCATGTCCACCCTACGATGTTGCAGGCAGCTTTGCCCCCAGGGCCTGAATAACCCGCAACAACGGCTGAGCCGCTTCGCCTTGCACTGCCACCTGCAAGCCGTCGATTTCGCGGCGCATGGGGTAATGCTTGCGCAGCCCGTCGAAGGCCAACCGCCGGTTAGATTCGTCGCCCTGCAGGCTGCGGCGAAAATCCGCATCATCGCGGCGCGGGTCGTATACCGCTCGGCACAGTGTGGCCAAGGCCCAGGCCGGATCGGCAGTGCCACTGAGGGTCAATTCGCTGAGCCAGGGCGCGGGCATCAGGGCGTCCAGGGTTTGGGTCTCGGCGCAACCCAGATGCCGACACAGCGCCTGGTAGATTTGCGCAGTGCCGCGCAGCTTACCGTCCAGGCTGTAACCGGCGATATGCGGGGTGGCGATGCGGCACAGGCCGGCCAACGCCACATCGACCTGCGGCTCGCCTTCCCAGACATCCAGCACCACACGTAGATCCTGACGCTGCCCAAGCAGTTCGCGCAGCGCCGCGTTATTCACCACCGCGCCACGGCTGGCATTGATCAGCCAGGCGCCGGTTTTCAGCTGCGCCAGGCGCGCGGCATCGAACAGATGATGAGTCGGGTGCGGACCATCGCGATCGAGCGGGGTGTGCAGGCTGATCACATCGCATTCGGCGATCAGTTGTTCCAGGCCGACGAAATCGCCGCCTTCAGCCGCCTGGCGTGGCGGGTCGCAGACCAGCACGCGCCAGCCCAGGCCACGCAGCACCTTGAGCAAGCGACCGCCGACCTGGCCGGCGCCGACAATGCCGAAGGTGCGCGAGGCCAGATCGACGCCCTGCTCCTCGGCCAGCACCAGCAGGCTGCCCAGCACATAATCGACCACCCCGCGGGCATTGCAGCCGGGCGCGCTGGCCCAGGCGATAGCGGTCTGCTGGAAATAATCGAGATCGAGATGGTCGGTGCCGATGGTGCAGGTGCCGACGAACTTGACCGGCGAGCCCTCCAGCAACGCGCGGTCAACCTTGGTTACCGAGCGCACCAGCAGGATATCGGCAGCGGCCACCGCCGCGCGGTCGATGGCGCGACCGGGCAGGCGGCGAATCTCGCCGAAAACGGCAAAGAACTCATCGAGCAGAGGGATATTTTCGTCGGCAACTAGGCGCATGGCTGGCTCCACAATTCAGCGGGCTATTCTAACCAGCCGACGATCCCACGTCGCCCTGACGCTGAACGCCGCGCCCCTTTCCTGACCGAGGCGTCAGCGCGTAGACTGCGCGGCCCGCCAATACGCTCAGCGAATGCCTGCCATGCTTGTCGAAACCCGCCCAAAGCGCATCTGGACCGAGCTGCGCGGTCTGTTGTTGCTGGCCACGCCGATCATAATCGCGCAACTGGCGCACACAGCCATGGGCTTCGTCGACACCGTGATGGCTGGCCGCGTCAGCCCGCGAGACCTGGCGGCGGTGGCTCTGGGTAATTCGATCTGGGTGCCGGTGTTTCTGTTGATGACCGGCATCCTTTTGGCCACCACACCTAAGGTCGCGCAACACTTCGGCGCCGGCCGGCAAGCGGAAATCGGCCCACTGGTGCGCCAGGCGCTGTGGCTGTCGCTGGCAGTCGGCATAGCGGCTGCGGCCTTGTTGTGGAACGCCGAAATCGTCCTGCGCCTGATGGATGTCGAGCCGGCGCTGATCGCGCCGACCATGGGCTACCTGCAAGCGGTCGCCTGCGGTTTCCCGGCGGTAGCGCTGTACCACGTGCTGCGCTGTTTCAGCGACGGCCTCAGCCACACCCGGCCGAGCATGGTGCTGGGGCTGCTCGGTTTGCTGCTGAACATCCCGGCCAACTACATCTTTATCTACGGCAAATTCGGCCTGCCGGCCATGGGCGGGGTTGGCTGCGGTTGGGCCACCGCGCTGGTGATGGTGTTCATGCTGCTGGGCATGCTCTGGTGGGTGAAGTGGGCGCCGTTCTACAAGCCAAGCCAGCTGTTCAACCATTTCGAATGGCCGCAGTGGCAGCCGATTCGCCGCCTGCTGGAGATAGGCGTGCCCATGGGCATCGCGGTGTTCGCCGAGGTGAGCATCTTCTCGGTGATCGCCCTGCTGATCGGCGGCCTCGGCGCCAGCGTGGTCGCAGGCCACCAGATCGCGCTGAACTTCACCTCCATGGTGTTTATGATCCCCTACTCCCTGGGCATGGCCGCCACCGTGCGAGTGGGCCAGGCCCTGGGCCGTGGCGACCCGCGCCAGGCGCGCTTCGCCGCCGGGGTGAGCATGGGCGCAGCACTGGGTTACGCCTGCCTGTCGGCCAGTGCGATGTTGCTGCTGCGCGAACAGATTGCGCAGATCTACAGCCCCGATCCAACGGTGATCGCCATCGCCGCCAGCCTGATCGTACTGGCCGCGTTCTTTCAGTTTTCCGATGCGGTACAGGTCACCGCAGCCGGTGCGCTGCGGGGCTATCAGGACACTCGCGTGACCATGATCCTGACCCTGTTCGCTTACTGGGGCATTGGCCTGCCGGTGGGTTACGCCTTGGGTTTGTCCACGCTGTTCGGCGAACCCAGCGGCCCGCGCGGCCTGTGGCAGGGCCTGATCGTCGGCCTCAGCGTTGCCGCGATCATGCTGGCTATCCGTCTCGCCGGCTGCGCGCGCAAACGCATTCGGGCCGCTAAGATGGCCTGATGATCAGGAATTCCCTTCTGTTTATCTGCCTGCTTGTGCTCGGCGCCTGCACGCCGGGCGATTACGGCCTGGCGCTGCAGGCGGATTATCTGCAACGCCTGAACAATGTGCTCGAAGGCGGCACTATCGCGCCGTTCGACAAGAACGAGCTGACGCGCTACCGAATGCCGCCGCGGCGTGAACGCCTGCAGCAAATCGCCGATGTGCGTATCGGCCTACTCGATCTGGTGCTCGATGTGCGCCGCTGCCCCGAGTTGCAGCAACTGATCAGCCAGCGCAACAGCATCCTCGGCAAGCAGCTGGTTGCCAGCCGTCGCCTGGCCTATGAAGGTGATCTGCTGCGCGCCATCGACGCCTGTCTGCCGCACCTGAGCGCAGAACGCGATCAGGAGCTGCGCACGACCCTCGGCGACTTGGCGGTGGAAAAACGCCGACAGCTGCCCCGGGTATTCTGGAATGCCCTGAATGCCAGCGCGGAGGTCGAACGTTACCTGCGCTTTGCCGACCAGGCGCTGGCGGTCGACGCAGCTGAAGACAACGCAGCCCTGGATGCCCTGGAGCAGTTGGCCGACCTGGCCCATGCCCTGCCCCAACGTTTACCGCCGCCGGCCAGCGAACTCGACCCGCTGTTCTTTGCCCTGCATGCCAGCACTCAGGGCGGCCAATTGATCACCAGCCTGGCGAGCCTGAGTCATAACCTCAACCAAGGCAGCGAACTGCTGGAAAGCCGCCAGCGGCAACGCCCGGTTTGTCCGTTGGGCAAAGCGACGACGCGCGGGCGCATCCTGCAGAACATCTTCGTCAAGTATTACGCCGGGGCCTTGCAACCCTACCTGGCCGAGGTCGACCAACGCGGTCAACGCTGGAGCCATAGCTTGCGTCAGCTCGCAGCGGCAGATGAAATCCCGCCGGCCATGGGCGACTACCTGCTGCGCCTGGCGGCTGCCGAGTCGTCGCTATGGGGAAATTTTCAGCAGGCCACCGCGCGGCATGTCCGCGCCTGGCAGACCACCCTGAAAAGCTGCGGTTTGGCGCCTGGTCAAGCCGGATGGGAAAGCGATGTGCTCGGGGGCGAGCTATAGAGGGATATGGCCTGTTGAGCCCGTAAGATGGGTTAGCCGCCAGCAGGATCTACGGGCGGCCCCCATTCATATGCGGCGTAACCCATCACGACGCACCGCGAATACTGTTGTTGGGTTACGCGGCGCTCGGCAATAGCGGTGTTTGCAGGTTCTATAGAGCGCCGCTAACCTGCGCGGCCCGACCCAACGATCTACGATTGGATCAATCCGCCTTCTTGCGGATCAGGTACAGGTAGGTGCCGCCCTCTTGCGCCTGTTCGACCAGTTCATGGCCGAGAAACACACAGAACTTGGGAATATCGCGACGGGTCGAGGGGTCGGTGGCGATAACCTTAAGCAGACCACCGGCCGGCAGGTCGCGCACCTTGTTGTGCAGCATCATTACCGGCTCGGGGCAGTTCAGCCCGCTGGCGTCGAGGGTGTCGTCAAGAATGGCGTCGGATTGCAAAGACATCGGCTGGCTCCAGAAACAGGCGGCTATTCTCGCGCAAAGCCGGGGCAAAGGTCACCTTTGCAGTTGCCCCGTCGGCTTGCCAGCCCCGTAGCCAGGATGAAATCCGGGAAATCTATCGCCGCGCAAACTGCTCCCGGATTGCATCCGGGCGATAAAAGCTGGCTCCGCTACTTGCTTAACCGGCGCAGATGGCAGGTCACTTCCTCGCGGTCGTGGTAGAGCTGTTTGCAGGCGATCGAGACCTTGATCTTGCGCGCGGCGAAGCCGTCTTCGAGGCG
>CAMPJN010000302.1 GCA_946886875.1 uncultured Pseudomonas sp. | reverse complement strand
CCCTGCCAATGCTTGGCGCCGATAAAGATAAAGCGCAGCTGCTCGATCATCTTGGCTTGGGGCGTTGCGTGGGCCGGCAAGGTCGGCGACGGTGGGTCGATCAGCTCGGGCAGGGTGGCGAATACGGTTTTCACCACCAGGTCGGCGAGGATGTTTTGCGCGGGCGTATCGAAGTCGCGCATCTTCGGCATGGTCTTCAGGTCAGCCACCAGGTCGGCGGTGATGCGTTCGCGCAGGGCACCGATCGCCAGGCGCACAGGCAGCGAGCCGCCGTATTGTTCGCGGGCGAGAAACAGAAACTGCGAGCGATTGGCCGCTACCGCATCGAGGAAGATGCGCACCGAGGCGTCGATTACCCCACCGACTTCGAACTCATGGTGGCGCACCTGACGGATGGTCTCGCGAAAGGTTTCGCCGACCTCGGCGACCAGCGCCAGGCCCAACTCGTCCATGTCCTGGAAGTGCCGGTAGAAGCCGGTCGGCACTATCCCGGCGTTGCGCGCGACCTCGCGCAGACTCAGGCTGCCGAAGCCGCGGCCGCTGTCCATCAGGTTGCGCGCCGCATCCATCAGGGCGTTGCGGGTTTGCAGTTTTTGTTCGGCGCGAGGCTGCATGACATCCGACTTCAAGGGGATAGCCGCGCACTCTAACAAATGCGCTTTATGACCGTCGAACGGATTGAGTGAACGGTTGTTGACTGAATAATAAGGCTCTGCCATCTTGGTGCACGACTGTTCACCGGAGTCTTGCCATGCCTCTAGTTCCCTTTGCTGTTGCGCGTTTTGCCGCGCCCCTGTTAGCCCCGCTACGCGCACTGGCCGCCAGCGCCTGGTTGCGCGAAAGCGATATCGATCTGTTGCTCGCCAGCCTGCACCCGGCATGGCGGCTCAACCGGGTGTTCGCCCGTGTCGAAGCGCGGCGCTGGGTCGCCGATGACATGCTCGCCCTGACCTTGCGGCCCAACGGCAACTGGCGCGGCGCCAAGCCCGGCCAGCATGTGCAGCTGTATCTGCCGCAGAACGGTGTGCGCTTGAGCCGCAGCTACAGCCTGACCGCACTGCACGCCGACGGCAGCCTGGAAATCGCGATCAAGCGCCAGGCCGGAGGGCGGGTGTCTACGCAGTTGCTCACCTCGGTCGCGGTCGGTCAGGTGCTGGAGCTGGGCCCGGCGTTCGGCGAGCTGCAGTGGGCCGAGCCCGACCGGGGTGTGCTGCTATTGGCCGCCGGCAGCGGCATCACACCTTTGCTGGGTATGTTGCGCAGCGCCTTGGCCGAGGGTTTCAGCGCGCCGGTCAGCCTGTTGCATTACGTGCGCGAGCAAGGCCAGCAGGCGTTTGTCGACGAGCTGCGGGCGTTGCAGGCGCAATACGCCAATCTGCAGGTGCGCTGGGCATTGAGCGAGGCACCGGCGGCTGCGGGCGAGCTGAGCGGGCGCTTCTGCGCCGAACACCTGGCTGGAATCGACGAGCTGCAGCAGCGCCGCGTGCTGGCCTGCGGCCCGGCCGGCTTCGTCGAGCAGGTGCAAGCTTGGTGGCGCACCGCCGGGCAGGTTGCCCAGCTGCAATTCGAGGCTTTTACCGCGCCGCGCCTGGCGCAGCTGGATGCCACAGCGCTGCATCCCGTGCGTCTGGGCTTTGCCCGCAGCCAACAGCAGTACCAAGGCGACAACAGGCGAAGCTTGTTGGAGCAGGCCGAAGCCCAGGGGCTGCGGCCGGTCCATGGTTGTCGCCAGGGTATTTGCGCGACCTGCACCTGCACCCTGATCAGCGGTGTGGTGCGTGATTTACGTAGCGGCGACCTCTCGAACGAGCCGGGGCAACAGATCCGCCTCTGTGTGAATGCGCCCCATACCGATGTTGAAATCGACCTCTAACCCACCCATTGCGCAGCGCTTCGTCTTAGGGATGTGGAGCTTGTGGTAGCGCCATCACCGGAGCTATCCGGAGCACAAGGAGATACCGATGCGAATCGATCGTGAGCTTACCCCCGAACAACTGGCCGCCTTCGGCGCCGAACTGGACGC
The DNA here is from genome assembly GCA_946886875.1 of uncultured Pseudomonas sp. The sequence goes on along the minus strand of CAMPJN010000302.1, from coordinate 2,974 downwards.
TTTGGGCCAACGCACCCGGGCCGACCTGGGCGAGGCCGATGCGCGCTATATCCGCCGCATCCGCAGCGCCGTGCGTTTTTGCTGCTGGAGCGGCCGTGCATTGCTGATGCTCGGCTGGTTCCCACCGACCTGGCTGCTCGGCACTCTGCTGCTCGGTCTGGGCAAGATTCTCGAGAACATGGAGTTGGGTCATAACGTCATCCATGGCCAGTATGACTGGATGAACGACCCGGAATTTGCCGGGCGCAGCTATGAATGGGATATCGCCGGCCCCAGCGCGTTCTGGCGGCATACCCACAACCATATCCACCACACCTACACCAATGTGCTGGGCATGGACGACGACGTCGGCTACGGCCTGGTGCGGCTGTTCCCTGAGCAGCGCTGGAAGCCGTTCTACCGTTGGCAGCCGTTGTGGGTGACGCTTCAGGCCCTGCTGTTCCAGTACTCGATCGCGATCCAGAACCTGCGCCTGGATAAGGTCTACAAGGGCAAGCTCAGCCGCGCCGAGGTGGCGCCCTTGATCAAGCAGTTCAACGCCAAGGTGCTGCGCCAGTGGGTCAAGGATTACTTGGTGTTTCCGCTACTGGCGTTGCTGCTGGGAGCCAATGCGCTGGCGGTGCTGTGCGGCAATGTGCTGGCCAACCTGATGCGTAATCTGTGGACCTTTCTAGTGATCTTCTGTGGCCACTTCACCGAACAGGCGGCGGTGTTCAGCCGCGAATCGGTGGTGGGCGAGAGCCGCGGCCACTGGTACCTGCGCCAGTTGCGCGGTTCGAGCAACCTGGAAGGCGGGCCGCTGCTGCATATCCTTACCGGCAACCTCAGCCACCAGATCGAGCATCATCTGTTTCCCGACCTGCCGGCGCGGCGCTACGCGGCCCTGGCCGTGGAAGTGCGCGAGATCGCCCAGCGTTATGGCCAGGTCTACAACAGCGGCAGCTTGAGCGGCCAGTTCGCCACAGTGTTGCGGCGCATCTGGCTGTACCGCCTGCCCAACGCCCAGCCGGTTTGAGGTTGGCGCCATCGGTAAGCATCAGGAACGGACAAGGCCTTGCCATGTCCGTTCTTGAGCAAGCGCTCGCTAGCGCCTAGTAACCATTGTCCTTGGCCTGCTCACGCTGCTTGGCCTCCATCTGCTCGCAGGTCATAAAGCCTTTGTCATCCACCCGTTCGGCCGAGTCGAAACTGATGTAGTAGGGCTGCTGCTGGCCATCCTTGCTGAGAATGTAGTTGTGGCAACTGCCCGGTTGTTGGCTGCGTTGCATCTCGGCGGATGCGGGGCCGCCGATCTCCAGGACACGTTCTTTGCTCATGCCGCGTTCGACTTGCTTGACCAAGGGCTCGTCGCGAAAGGTCAGGTGGTCGATCGGGTTTTCCACTTTGCCGGCGCAACCGGCCAGAGTGGTCAGCACACAGACAACGCCCAATGTTTGCTTGTACATGGTGTTTTCCTTCTGAGGCATAGGACGAGTAGTACCCTGGTTTTGAACCGGCAGGTGCGCAGAAAGTTGCTGTTACCTGTTGCTCGGCCCCAGGCGTATGCTGACTTTCGCCAACGGTTGACGCTTGCCCCCTCGCGACTGGCTTTCTATTACCAGGCTTCGGTGCTGTCGCGTATCCATGTCGAGTTGCCTATCGGCGCACCACTCGTTTCGTAACCCAGGGAATGCATCTCTATGTCGACGCCACGTTATCCCTTAGTGCTGGTGCCCGGATTGTTGGGGTTCGTTCGCCTGCTCGGTTATCCCTACTGGTACGGCATAGTCACGGCGTTGCGAAATTGCGGCGCCCAGGTGTTTCCGGTGTTGGTCTCGGCGGTGCACTCCACCGAGGTGCGCGGCGAGCAACTGTTGCAACGGATCGCCGAGGTACGCGAGCAGAGCGGTGCCGACAAGGTGCATCTGATCGGTCACAGTCAGGGTGCGCTGACCGCCCGTTACGCCGCGGCGAAAAAGCCTGAATGGGTGGCCTCGGTCACCTCGGTGGCCGGGCCCAATCACGGCTCGGAACTGGCGGACTACCTGCAGCGCAGGTTCGCCACCGGCAGTTGGCTGGAGCGCGTCATGAGCGTGGTTCTACTGTTGATAGCGCGTTGTTTGGGCTGGTTCGAAACCGCCTATAAAGGCCCGCGCCTGCCGCTCGATATCGTCGCCGCGCACCAGTCGCTGACCAGCGAAGGCGTCGCCGCCTTTAATGTGCAGTACCCGCAAGGGCTGCCGGATACTTGGGGCGGGCAGGGCGCCGCCGAGGTCGATGGCGTGCGCTATTACTCCTGGTCCGGGGTCATCACCCCGGGTGTTACCGACCGTGGTATCCGCCGTTTCGAGGCCATGAGCCTGATGTGCAGATTCTGCGCCCGCTACGGCTTTCAACGTGAAGCCGGCGCCTGCGACGGCATGGTCGGGCGCTACAGCTCGCACCTGGGTACCGTGCTTGGCGACAGCTTCACCTTCGATCACCTGGGCATCGTCAATCAACCGTTCGGCCTGGTCGGCAAGGGCGACGACCCGGTGCGGCTGTTCGTCGAGCATGCCCAGCGTCTGCACGACGCCGGCTTATAAGCGCGCGGCCTCTGTCTGCTCAGCTGTCCTGCAGGAGCGACGGTGGATGAAAAAGGCATCAGCTCCGCGCCCCGATCCCCCCTACGGCCGCCGCAAAAATTTCTCCGACTAGGCACCGATGCGGTGCTAGAGCGCTTCCTGATCGATCGGACAGCCGCCCGCAATCACGGTGCTTGAAGCTAAATTATTGATATTAGTGAGCTTTTATCGATCAGCTAGGCTGGCGTGCTTTGTGCTTCGCTGATTGCAGAAATTGGTTTTAGCCGATCTTCGTCTAGGCTCTCGGAATAATAATTTTCTGCAGGTAGCGATATGCCCAAGGCAATCAAGCTATTCGTGCATGGGGTGGAGGCATTCAACCGGGTGGTCGGCCGGTTCGCCATGTACCTGATCTTCGCCATTCTCGGCGT
>CAMPJN010000301.1 GCA_946886875.1 uncultured Pseudomonas sp. | reverse complement strand
CGGCCTTGATCTGCTTGGCCAGGAACTGGTTGGACGGCACCACCACGTCGTAGCCGGAACCACCGGAGAGCAGCTTGGCTTCCAGGGTTTCGTTGCTGTCGAATACGTCGTACACCACTTTGATGCCGGTTTCTTTTTCGAAGTTTGCCAGCGTGTCTTCGGCGATGTAATCCGACCAGTTGTAAACGTGCAGCACTTTTTCCTCGGCTTGCGCAACGCCGATAACGGCGCCGGCCAAGGACAACGCGAGAAGGGTTTTGCCGAATTTGTTCATGCTTACAGCTCCTGTTGTCGTATTAGTTTTGTTCCAGCAGGTGGCGCAGCCCATCTGCGACACCTTCCGGCGAGCCTGGCTAACGCACTGGCGCAGTCTGGCAAGGACAGGGCACTCTTTACAACTTTCAGTCACATAAAGGGACTTGTCGATGGATAACCTGAGACATGTTTCCCCTATCCATCGATCCGCCGCATCAAGCCAACAAGTCTTGCGCTGTCAGGTCGAGACACAGACGTATTTTGCTTATCAACTCGTCGATTTCCGCCTGGCTGATCACCAAGGGCGGCGAAATGATCATGGTGTGGTTCACCGCACGCATGATCAGCCCATTATTAAAGCAATGGCTGCGGCAAATCATGCCCGCATCCTGTGCGAAACGTTCGCGGCTGGCCTTGTTCTTCACCAATTCGATGGCGCCGAGCATGCCGACGCCGCGCACTTCGCCCACCAGCGGATGGTCGGCGAGTTCGCGCAAACGCTTTTGCAAATAAGGTGCCGTTTGCGCTTTGACCCGCTCGACGATTTTCTCTTCACGCAGGATGCGGATATTTTCCAGGGCCACGGCCGCCGCCACCGGATGCCCGGAATAGGTGAAGCCGTGGTTGAAATCGCCGCCCTGGTTGAGTACTTCGACGATTTCATCGCGCACGATCAGCCCGCCCATGGGGATATAACCCGAGGTCAGCCCCTTGGCGATAGTCATCATGTCCGGCGTGTTGCCGTAGTAGTCGCTGCCGAACCATTCGCCGGTACGGCCGAACCCGCAGATCACCTCGTCGGCGATAAACAGAATGTCGTACTTGGCGAGGATCTCGCGGATCCGCGGCCAGTAGCTGTCCGGCGGGATGACCACGCCGCCAGCGCCCTGGATCGGCTCGGCGATAAAGGCGGCCACATTCTCTTCTCCGACTTCGAGAATCTTCTTCTCCAATTGGTCCGCCGCCCAGATACCGAACGCTTCCGGCGTCATATCGCCGCCTTCGCCATACCAGTACGGCTGGGGAATGTGCACGATGCCGGGAATCGGCAGATCGCCCTGCTCGTGCATGTACTTCATGCCGCCGAGGCTGGCGCCGGCCACGGTGGAGCCGTGATAGCCATTGATGCGGCTGATGATGACTTTCTTGTTCGGCTGGCCCTTGATCGCCCAATAATGGCGAACCATGCGCAACATGGTGTCGTTGCCTTCCGAGCCCGAGCCGGTGAAGAACACATGGTTCATGCCCGCCGGGGCGATCTCGGCGATCGCCTTGGCCAATTCCAGCGCCGGCGGCGTGGCGGTCTGGAAGAACATGTTGTAGTAGGGCAGCTCCTGCATCTGCCTGGAGGCGGCATCGGCCAGCTCCTTGCGTCCATAACCGATGGCCACGCACCAGAGCCCGGCCATGGCGTCGAGAATCTTGTTGCCCTCGCTATCCCACAGATACACGCCGTCGGCCTTGGTGATGATCCGCGGTCCATTCTCCGCCAGCTGCTTGAAGTCGCTGAACGGAGCGAGATGGTGATCGCGGCTCATGGCCTGCCATTCGCGGGTTTTCGGGTTGTTCACGGGGCGTGTCATATCCACCTCAAAAAATGCGTCATAGACAGGAGCCGGGCGGTTAGCGCACCGGCTCCCGCGTAATCAGACTGATAACAACAGGAACTCGCGCTCCCAAGAGCTGATTACCCGTTTGTAGTTCTCATGTTCGGCGCGTTTCACCGCGACATAGCCACGGATGAACTTCTCTCCCAGGTACTTCTGCGCATCCAGGCAGGCTTCCATACGCTCCAGCGCGTGCTCGATGGTGATCGGCAGGCGCAGGTTGCGGCGTTCGTAACCGCGACCGACCACAGGCGCGCTGGGATTGATGCCTTCGACCATGCCCATGTAGCCGCACAGCAGCGAGGCGGCCAGCACCAGATAAGGGTTGGCGTCGGCACCGGCCAGGCGGTTTTCCACGCGGCGGTTCTGCGGGTTGGCCTCGGGTACGCGCAGGCCGACGGTGCGGTTCTCTTCGCCCCATTCGACGTTCACCGGCGCCGAGGTATCCGGCAGGAAGCGGCGGAAAGAGTTGACGTTGGGCGCGAACAGCGGCAACAGCTCGGGAATGTACTTCTGCATGCCACCTATATGGTGGAGGAACAGCTCACTCATGCTGCCATCGGCATTGGAAAACAGGTTCTGCCCGGTCTTGATGTCCACCACACTCTGGTGAATGTGCATCGCGCTGCCCGGCTGATCGGTGATCGGCTTGGCCATAAAGGTCGCGGCCACGTCGTGCTTGAGCGAAGCTTCGCGCATGGTGCGCTTGAATACGGTGATCTGGTCGGCCAGGTGCAGCGCCTCGCCATGGCGGAAGTTGATTTCCATCTGCGCCGGGCCGTCTTCGTGGATCAGGGTGTCGAGGTCCAGGCCCTGGATTTCGCACCAGTCGTAGACATCTTCGAACAGCGGATCGAATTCGTTGGCGGCGTCGATGGAAAACGACTGCCGACCGACTTCCGGGCGACCGGAGCGGCCCATGGGCGCGACCAACGGGAAGTCAGGGTCGCTGCAACGCTTGGTCAGGTAGAACTCCATTTCCGGCGCTACTATCGGCTTCCAGCCCTTGTCGGCATACAACTTGAGGACGTTCTTGAGGATGTTGCGCGGCGACAGCTCGATCGGGTTGCCCTGCTTGTCGAAGGTGTCGTGGATCACCATCGCGGTCGGCTCGATGGCCCAAGGCACCATGAACACGGCGTTCTCGTCCGGACGGCAGAACATGTCGATGTCCGCCTCGTCGAGCAGTTCGTAATAAATCTCGTCCTCGACATAGTCGCCGGTCACGGTCTGCAGCAGCACGCTCTCGGGGAGGCGCATGCCCTTCTCGTCGAGGAACTTGTTGGTCGGCGAGATCTTGCCGCGGGCAATGCCGGTAAGATCGCTGATCAGGCATTCTACTTCGGTGATTTTGCGTTCTTTCAGCCAGCTCGAAAGCTGATCTAGTTTGGTGCTCATAGAGACCTCAGGGTTGATGAGAGCCGACTTATATATAGTCGGTTCAACGTTGCCCCGCCCTCTTCCTGCAAGCCTCACCAAAGGCCTGGAAGATGGCGAGATAATTCGGGTTCGATCCTACTTGGTACTCGGGGTGCCATTGCACCCCCAGCGCGAAGTTTTCTGCACCTTCGACGGAGAAGGCTTCGATCAACCCGTCGGGCGCCAGAGCTTCCACGCGCAGGCCCGGCGCCAGACGCTCAACGCCCTGGCCATGAATGGAGTTAACGATAATCTCGTCCGGCAAGCCGAGGCCGGCGAGTAAACCGCCCGGCTGCACCTGCAGCGGGTGGCGCGGTGCGTACTGCACTTCGAAAGGCTGATCCGCGGGTTCGCGGTGGTCCAGCATGCCGGCGACCTCATGCACCTTCTGATGCAGGGTGCCGCCAAAGGCTACGTTGATCTCCTGAAAGCCGCGGCAGATGCCGAGCAGCGGAACACCCGCTGCGACCGCTTGGCGGATCAACGGTAAGGTGGTGCGGTCGCGTTCAGGATCATGATCGCTGCCGGGGGCGCTGGCAGCGCCACTATAATGATGGGGCTGGATATTCGACGGCGAGCCGGTCAACAGCAAACCGTCCAGATTATCGAGCAGGCTGGGTCGATCGATCAGCTCGCCCAGCGCGGGTATGATCAACGGCAGGCCGCCGGCACCAATGACCACGGCGCGGACGTACTTATCGCCGGTAATGTGCTGAATGTGCGGGCCGATCTGCTTGGTGCAGGCGGTGACGCCGATCAACGGCAGACGTGACATGAGACACCCGTTTTATTGCTGTTATGGGTTGGAGCGGAGCTTAGCCTTGTTCATTTTTTTACACAATAGCCATGTAAAAAATTGAACACACCCCACTGAGCACTCCGTCTAGCCCAGGCTCAGACGGCGAAGGAATGCCCTGAAACGCCCTAAAAATGGCCACACAGCCCCTTTTTAGGGCAGAATGAGGCTCGCTTGACAGCATTGAGTGTTTAAGATTGACTCACTCCCATGCAATTGCATGATTGATATTTTTAACAACAAAGGTGTTGCATCATGTCGGTACCCCCGCGTGCCGTTCAGCTTAACGAAGCGAACGCGTTCCTTAAGAAACATCCTGAGGTCCTGTTCGTCGACCTTCTCATTGCAGATATGAATGGCGTGGTGCGCGGCAAGCGCATCGAGCGCGCAAGCCTCCATAAGGTTTACGAGCGCGGCATCAACCTGCCGGCCTCTCTATTCGCCCTGGATATCAATGGCTCGACGGTGGAAAGCACCGGTCTGGGTCTGGATATCGGCGATGCCGACCGTATCTGCTATCCCATCCCCAATACCCTGTGCAATGAACCTTGGCAGAAGCGCCCCACCGCGCAATTGCTGATGACCATGCACGAGCTGGAAGGCGAGCCGTTCTTCGCCGACCCGCGCGAGGTGTTGCGTCAGGTGGTCGCGAAGTTCGACGAACTGGGCCTTACCATCTGTGCCGCTTTCGAGCTCGAGTTCTACCTGATCGACCAGGCCAACGTGAACGGCCGACCGCAGCCGCCGCTATCGCCGCTGTCGGGCAAGCGCCCGCATTCGACCCAGGTGTACCTGATCGACGATCTCGACGAATACGCCGAGTGCCTGCAGGACATCCTCGAGGGCGCCAAGGAGCAAGGCATCCCGGCCGATGCCATCGTCAAGGAAAGCGCCCCGGCGCAGTTCGAGGTCAACCTGCACCACGTCG